>SLDH01000234.1 GCA_007125415.1 Roseovarius sp. | reverse complement strand
GCCAGTTGATACCTCTTTCGCGCAGGTGTCGGACAAATAACGAAGATTTACTTTTGATTGACTGCCCGATCAGTCAGTCCTACGCAGGAAGCGCCAGATCAGGGAGGCGCAAAGAAATGCCCAAGGACGTATCGACAACGGTATCTCATGCCCGAGGTGAGGGGGATTTGCCGGTGGTGATCGTGGGGGCTGGCGCCGGTGGTCTGTGCATGGCCGTCAAGCTGAAAGAGGCGGGAATCCCCTGTCTCATCCTGGAAAAAGGCGATCGTGTCGGCGGGACCTGGCGGGACAACGATTATCCCGGTTCGGGCTGTGATGTCGTCTCGCAGCTTTACTCCTTTTCCTTCGATCTCAACCCGGAATGGGACCGCAGGTTTGCCAAACAGGACGAGATTCAGGCCTATCTTGAAACCTTCGTGAAGAGGTTCGATCTGGGCCGTCATCTGCGCCTGAACACCGAGGTTGCCGGTGCCGACTGGGACGAGAGGCAAGGCCTCTGGCGCATCACCACGCAGAGCGGAGATAGCATTGCCGCCCGCAGCCTCGTGACCAGCACCGGCCAGCTTAACCGCCCCTATACGCCCGATTTTGCGGGCCGGTCCAGCTTTCGCGGCGAGGCGTTCCATTCGGCGCGATGGGATCATGACGTGGACCTGCGCGGCAAGCGTGTCGCTGTCATTGGCTCGGGTGCCAGCGCCATCCAGTTCGTGCCCGAGATCGCGCCGGACGTCGAAAAGCTGATCCTGTTCCAGCGCTCGCCCAACTGGGTGACGCCGAAGCCCGATCGCAAGATAACCAGCTTCGAAAAGGCGCTTTTCCGGCACCTGCCTTTCCTCATGCGGTTGCAGCGGATTTGGGATTACACCAAGCTGGAGCTTACCTTTCGCGCGTTTCTGAAGGGCAGTGCGTTGGGGCGGAAATGGCAAAGGCAAAGCCAGCAAGCCCTGGAATCCGCTGTCAACGACCCGGACCAGCGCGCGGCGCTTACACCGGACTACCCGGCTGGCTGCAAGCGCATCCTGCTTTCGAATGACTGGTTCGCCACAATGGCGCGGGACAATCTGGAGCTACGCACAACCGGCGTGGACGCGATCACCGAAACCGGCCTGCGCTCGGGCGGTGAGGATATCGCCGCCGATGTCCTGATCTTTGCGACAGGTTTCGAGAGCCAGGACCTGCTGGCCCCGATGGCCATCCGCGGCCTCGGCGGGCAGGATCTGCATGCAGCCTGGGAAGCCGGAGCTGTCGCGCATCGGGGTGTCACGGTCGCGGGTTTCCCGAATTTCTTCATGGTCTATGGACCAAACACCAATCTCGGTCATGGCTCGATCATCTTCATGCTCGAATGTCAGGCGAAATACATCGTGAAATGTCATCGCGAGATGGCTGCCCGCAGGGGCTTCATGATGCCGCGCGCCGAGGCGCAGGCGCATTTCAACACAAAGCTCGATCAGGACATGCAGCATACCGTGTGGGTGGATGGCTGCTCAAGCTGGTACAAGAACGCCGAAGGAAAGGTCGTGACCAATTGGTCCGGCACCACCCTGCGCTACTGGTGGGAGACACGGGCCGTGAACCCGGATGAGTTTCACTTTGAGGCACCGGTCCACGCCGCGGGCATGCGCCAGGAGGAGACGGTGGCATGAGTGGCCTGAGTGGTAAAGTGGCGCTTGTCACGGGGGCGGCCTCCGGGCTTGGCCGGGCGACGGCGCTGCGCTTCCATGAGGAGGGCGCGACCGTCTTCGCCGCCGACCAGCGCCCCTTCGACGATCCGCCCTGTACCACCGTGGAGATGGATGTCCGCCGGCAGGAAGACTGGCAGCGCGTGCTGGACATGATCGTGGCGCAGGCCGGTCGCATAGATGTGCTGGTCAATGCCGCCGGTATCGCGCTGGACGGTGACACGGTGGCGACCTGCACGCCTGACATGTGGAAAGACACGATGGAGGTCAATCTCGACGGCACCTTTATCGGCTGCAAGCTGGCCTCGAGAGTGATGGCCGAAGCGGGCGGCGGCTCGATCATCAATGTCGCATCGATCAACGGTGCGACAGGCGATGGCGGCATCGTCGCCGAGGGTGTGGCCGCCTATGGCGCGAGCAAGGCCGCGGTGCGCATGCTGACCCGCTCTGCCGCGCGTTTTCTGGCCGAACAGAATACCGGCGTGCGCTGCAATGTGATTTCGCCCGGCTATTTCGCCACGCCCATGGTGCTGGATTACCTCGACGCCCATGAAGATGGTGCCGGGGCGCGTGCGCGAATCGAGGAGGCGCAGCCGCTCGGCCGGCTTGGCCGCCCCGAGGAATTTGCCGGCGTTGCGCTGTTTCTCGCCTCCGACCGCGCGAGCGCCGTCACCGGATCGGAATATGTGGTCGATGGAGGTTACCTTGCGCGGTGAAGCGCATGACGGCGGCACGCGAAGGCCGGAAGGGAAGGGCATCAACCTGCGGCGCAGAGATGCCGGAAAAGCGGAGTATTGCGCATGAGCGAAACCGAGGGCCAGATGAAGGGCCGGGTGGCCATCGTGACCGGCGCCGCCTCCGGGATCGGCGCGGAGGTGGCCGCACAGATTGCGAATGAAGGCGCTCGGGTCGTGGCGGCTGACCTGAATGAGCCGGCCAACCTGCCCGAGGACGCCGAATTCGCGGCACTTGACGTGACCGATCCGCAGGCTTGGCAGAAGCTTGTCGCCGATGTCGTGGCGCGTCTGGGCCGCGTCGATATCCTCGTCAATTGCGCCGGCATTCTGGCCGAGGGCACGCTTTGGTCAACCACGCTCGAGGACTGGCGGCGGATCATCGCGATCAACGTGGAAGGGACGTTTCTGGGCTGCCAGGCGGTCATCCCGCATATGCCGGCCGGTGGCAGCATCGTGAACATCGGCTCCATATCGGCCTGGCTCGGGGATGCGGATCTTCTGGGCTACACGACCAGCAAGGCCGCTGTCGTCAACCTGACGCGCGAGATCGCGCTGGATTGCGCCCGGCGGGGCAACGGTGTCCGCTGCAACTCGGTCAGCCCGGGCACCACGGGCACCCCGATGGTGCGCGACTTTTTCAATGCCGGTCCCCGGGCGACCCATGACGAGTGGATCGCGGCACACCCATTGGGGCGCGAGATCCTGCCCGGCGAAGTCGCTGCCGTGATCGTTTTTCTTGCCGGTGACGATGCGAGCTTTGTGACCGGCGCCGATTACCCGGTGGATTGCGGCGCACTGGCCTGATCCGTGAACGGCGCTGCAGTCGCCCCAGTCCCGACACGCCCTTGCAGAAGGGTGTCAGGTGCTGAGCCTGCATCTCCAGACGGAGAACCGTTGATCTGTCTGACATCATCTGACATGGGACAGCAGCGCCTACTCATTCCCGGCTCGCTCGATGAGCGGGCATCAACGGGCGGGCCTTACATGGGAGACAGACGTGACTGATTTCAATCCCCCCCTCACGCGAAGCCATGCCTGGCCGGAAGGACATTGGAACTGGCCGATAAAGGTCAGCCACAAGCATGGTCTGCGTTGCGGAGAAATGCTGTGGGTCGGTGGCCAGGTTGACCTTGATTCGAGCGGCGTGGTTCTGAGATCTGATGATCTGGCCGCGCAGATACCGCACGCCTTGGCGAATTTTGCGCGCGTGCTGGAAGATCTCGGGGCCGGTCTGGAAGATCTGGTGAAGCTGCTGGTATTCTACGTCAGCGATCGAGGACTTGACGAAACTCGGATCCGTGAAGCGCTTGCCCGGGCGCTCCCGGCGTCGGCCCGAGTTGCCCTGACGCTGGTGCCTGTCCCCGCGCTTGCCTATCAGGGGATGCTGGTGGAAATCGAAGGCTATGCGATGCTCAGGCACGACGGGAGTGCGATCAACCGGCAGATCGCGCCCCATGCGCCTGAAGACGGTGTTCCGGAGAAATTTGTGCGTGGTCTGCGTGCGGGCAAGATGCTCTTTCTGTCGGCCCATTCAGCCACCCCGGACGTCTTGTCGTCCCACCCTGGCGACATTGTTGTTCAGACCGGATCGGTGATGGCGTCGTTGAAATCCACCCTGACCGAACTCGGCGCCGGAACCGAGGACGTCGTGAAACTCAACCGCTGGTATGTGGGCGGCGGTACGGAGGCCGATTTCGAGCCGGCAGCCCTTGCCTGCGGCGCGACATTCACGGAACCAGGCCCCTGTGCAACTGGAATCCCGGTGCCTGAACTGGGCACACCGGGGGAAATGATCCGGATCGAGTTCGTTGCGATGCGCGGCGAGGACGGCAGTTACCTCCCGCGCCGGCACGTCTGGCCAGAGACACTCTGGGACTGGACGGTCAAGCTTCCCTATCATCACGGGCTGTCCTGCGATGGTATGGTATTCCTCGGCGGTCAGGTCTCGCTCGACAAGGAGGGACGGGCCTTGCACCCCGACGACCTCGCGGCACAGACCCTTGTCGCGATGACCCATATCGGCACGATCCTCGATGAACTCGGCGCCGACTACCGGGACGTTTGTAAGGTCACAACATTCTATTCCGGTGAAGCTGACGCGGAGCGCCTGCACGAGAATTTGTCGATACGCTCGGGATATTTCTCCGATCCCGGACCAGCGACGACCGGCATTCCGCTGCCTGTGCTTGCCTATCCATCGATGGTTGTCGAGATCGAGATATTTGCAATGATTCCCTCATGATTCCGATCGGCATTCATGCGACGAAGCCGTGCAACAGCGCAGTTCCCCCCGACAACAGAACCCTCGTGTGAACCAAATCGCTGAGCGACGATAGCGCGTTTCGAACAGCGCCGTTATGCGTCGGTTTGCCAGGTCGTGAGAAGTCGGGCGTGACGCGGCGCTGATATGCCCGGAGGTCCATGTCGCGGGAGAACAACTCGCTGCCGTGGCCTGTGGGGAAGACGGGTTGCGGAGGGATCATGGCCTGCAAAGCGGCAGCATAGGCTGCCGCGAACTCCTGCCGGACTGAAGGACCACCTGGCGTAACCAGGTTGCAACCAAATCCATTGCAGATCGAGAAGTATCCCGCGGACGCCGTCGATCACCCTCGTTCCGAACCATGGAAATGCTCGGGGCAGCGAGCGTGTGTCGAGCGCACGGCAGCGGCTATCATTTCGGCCAGAGCCTGTGGCCTGCTGGTCGCGTCGAGGCGCGTCCAGGTGATCTGGCCGGGCTGACGGGAGAGTTGTGCATCAAGGACGCTCAGCGTGGCGTCCGACGGCCCGCCCCTGCGTCGCGCGACCCGCTCGCGCAGAAGCTCGGGCGGAGCGTCGAGCCAGAACCCGTGGAAAGGGACACACGCCGCCTCGGCGGCCGCGGCGATCCGCCTGCGTTCATCAGGGCGGGCAAAGACGGCATCGGTGACCACAGTGACACCGGCTGCGGCCAGGCGCTCTGCACGAGCGATCAGCGCGCGGTAAACCTGCTCCGAACACTCAGGTTCGTACGCCTCGGGGGGCAGGCGCGTTTCGGGTGCGACGCCGTGCAGGGTCTTGCGCTGACGGTCGCTCGACAGGTAACGCGCCCCCCCGCCCCCGCCGATTATTGCCGCTGAAAGCTCGGCCACGGTGGACTTGCCCGAACCGGAAAGCCCCCCTACCGCCACGACGGCCGCGGGCGGTGTGTGCAAAAGCCTCAAAGCAAGGTCCAAATAGGCGCGCGCCTCAGTCCGATTTGCTGGTGTATCATTGCCCTCATCTATCGCCGTCGCCGTGACATGCGCCCGCACTGCCGCACGCAGCGCCATGAAAAAGGGGATCAACGGCATGCCATCCTCGTCACCGGTCTGATCCAGGTAGCGGTTGAGCACAAGATTGGTCAAACCCGGCAGCCCACGATGCAGGAGGTCCATCAGCAGAAAGGCGACGTCGTAGAGCAGATCGACCGTCGCCAGCGCGTCGTTGAACTCGATGCAATCAAAAATGACGGGCTCGTCGCCGTCCAGAAAGATGTTGCGCAGATGCAGATCGCCATGCGCGAGGCGCACCCGCCCGGCCGCCGCCCGCGCATCCAGCTTCATCTGCCATGCCGCCGCCGCCGCCCTGAAGGCGGTGTTGAACTGCTCGATCTCTTCACCGGCAAATGCAGAGGTGGTGGCGAAAGACGCCTCATTCATCGTCAGAACCTCGGCCACGCGCTCCGATCCGGAGCGAAAATCAGCCGGGCAGCTGTCATGCAGCCGCGCGATCGCCGCCGCCAACCGTTCGGCGGTGAGTGATGCCAGTTCACCGCGCGTAGCAAGTCGGTCAAGCAGGCCGGTCTGATCGAAAGCCCGCATCTCGACAACGGCATCGACCAGTTCCCCGGGGCCATCGAACTCCAGCCCGTCGGGGCCGAGGGTGATGCGGCGCACGCCCAGATAATGCCCTGGCGCTGTGCGGCGGTTAAGTTCGACCTCGCGCTGGCAGCAGGCAAGGCGCTGCGCCGCCGTCGAGAAATCGGCATAGGGCAGCTTCACGGCGCGCTTGAGCTTCCAGACACGCTCGCCACCGATAAAGAGATGGGAGATATGCGTCTTGATCTCATTTCCGCCTCCCCGCCGTGCCATGGCATCGGCAAGAAACGCTCGTGTCTTTTCCTGATTATCCGTCAGCATCATGATCCTCTACGTGACAGCGTGCCTGCGCCCTCCCCCCTGCGAACACCGGGCGCAGCGCGTCAAACCGCTGCATATGCCCCGCTGGCCGGGCTGCCGCCGATGGCTTCGGCTCAGGCCTGCAAGACATACAGGCCCGGTGCCTTGCCGAGCCCGGATGCCTTCATCGCCGGTGGCGCGACACGATCCCCGCTCTGCTTTGCCAGCCAGCATGCCCATTCGGGCCACCATGACCCTTGTCGCCGCTCATGCTCTGCAAACCAGCGCTCCGCACTATGATAATGCGCCCCGGCCTTGCGCGTGCTGATCCGGTAGTGGCGCCGTGGATGGCCGGGCTCGGACAGGATACCGGTGTTGTGCCCGCCCCTTGTCAGGACGAAGGTCAGGTCACAATCGGTAAAGAGCGCGGTCTTGTAGACCGATCGCCAGGGTGCGATATGGTCGGTCTCGGTGGCGACGACGAACATCGGCACCTCGATATCCTTCAGCGCGATCACCCGCCCTTCCACCGCAAAGCGCCCGGCAGTGATGCGGTTTTCCAGAAATATGCCGCGCAGATATTCCGAATGCATCCTTGCCGGCATGCGGGTCGTGTCATTGACCCAGACGGTGATATCGGTGGGCAGGTCCGGCTCCACGAGGAAGTAGCGGCGCACGGCGCGTGACCAGATCAGGTCCTCGGAGCGGATCGCGGCAAAGGCGCCTGACATCTGTGGCCGGTCAAGATAGCCTTGCGACCACATCAGATCCTCGAGAAACGCAACCTGACTTTCATCAAGAAACAACAGCAGTTCGCCCGCCTCGGCAAAATCCACCTGCGCGGCCATCAGCGTGACCGAGCCCAGCCGGTCGTCATGGTCGCGCGCCATGGTGGCGGCGGCGATGGCCAGCAGCGTGCCGCCCAGGCAATAGCCATTGGCATGAACCCGCGCTCCCGGCACGATGTCCCCGATGACATCGAGCGCCTGCATGATGCCCTTGGTGCGATAATCCTCCAGCGAGAGGTTGGCCTGTTCGGCACCCGGGTTGCACCAGGAGATGCAAAAGACCGTATGCCCCTGCTCGACCAGCCAGCGGATGAAGGAGTTGTGCGGCGACAGATCGAGGATGTAGTATTTCATGATCCAGGCGGGCACGATGAGCACGGGCTCGGGATGCACATCTGCGGTGGTGGGGGCATACTGGATCAGTTCCATCAGGTCGTTTCGATAGATCACCTCGCCCGGCGTGGTCGCCAGCGCCTTGCCCAGCGCGAATTCTTCAGGCACGGGCCGGTGTTCATTGCCGAGCGTATGGAGGGCATCATCGGCACAATGCAGCGCGCCGTCGATCAGGTTGCGGCCGGCGGTCTTCCATGTGGTCTCCAGAATTTCCGGATTGGAGCCCGGAAAATTGGCCGGCGAGACGGTATCGAGAAGCTGGCGCATCATGAAGCCGGTGCGTTCGGCATTCTGCTTTCGCAACCCGCGCAGATCGGCCGTCGCCGCCTGCCACCAGTCCTGCGTCGCCAGAAAGCTCTGCTGCCAGAGCGCAAAGGGCAGGCTGTCCCATCCTTCATGTGACCAACGGGTGTCGTATGTTCCGGGCTGGAAGGGTTTCTCGCCGGTCTTGCCGGTCAGGCCGCTGGCCGCAAACTGAGCCAACCTGAGCCAGTTATCGCGGGCATGCTCGGTGAGTTCCAGTTGTCGTCCCGGCGCCCGGGCCAGGTGCATTGCCCAGTCTGACCAGGCATCGAACATCGCATGCGGCGAAAGACCGCCGGTCATGCGCGCAAGGCTGGCCATCACGCCGCGATCGAGAGCGGCGTAGGTGTGTCTGTCTTGCTCGGTCGAAGCGGGTGATCGGTGCACAACAGCGGGCAGATGCTGGCTGCGATCAGCGTCCCCCGTCGGGGCTGAGGTCCGTCTCGGCTTATCCTTGCTCCTGCCCATGTGAGGCCACTCCCCGTTACTGCAGCTTTTCCCCATCGCTATCGTGCGAGGGCCGCGCGGTCTCCATGCATCCCGGTCGGCCGCGAATGATGGCACCCGCAAGAGCACGGACAAGGGCAGACGGCGGTGCATCGATAAGGGATGATAACAATTAAGCTGACGAATCGAAAGTGGCGTATTGAAACCCTCACGCCCGGGCCGGTGCTCAGCCTCTCCCGCACAACCCTCGGAAAACGAAAAAATCCGGCCGCGGCCGGATCGGGAGAACGCGCATCAAAGGGGCAAGTGGCGGAAGGGGTGGGATTCGAACCCACGGATGCTCTCACATCGGCGGTTTTCAAGACCGCTGCAATCGACCACTCTGCCACCCTTCCGCAACTTGACCTTCGGACCGCGATTGTCGGAGAAGCCGGCGCGGACCCGGTCCGGCCTGCATAGCCCATTGAGGTGGTCCTTTGAAAGCGTGTTTTTGTGGGGAAAATCGCCGAAATGCAACGCGCTCTCTTTTCTTGCAACCGCCATGCGGCTATCGTTGCGCCGCGGGCTGGGCTCGCGGGTATGAGCAGCAAACCCGGACAAACCGGGCGCCGCGCCGGACGCGCGGATCAGTGCAGGGGACAGAGCATGACGGTTCTTGAGAAAGGCCAGGCTTTTACCGGGCAAAAACATATCATTATCTCAATGCTATGTCTGACGCTCGCAGCGTGTGATGAGGCCGGAGAGTTTTCTTTCCTGCAGCCACAATCCGATACTTCGGCGACAAGTGCCGGCACCGGTACGGCGACCCGCCTTGTAGAACGTGATGTCGAGGCGCCAGATGTCTTTCAGGTCACCGATATGGGGCTCTGGGACGGTCGGCCATCGCTGGGCGGTGTCTGGGTGGCACATCCGGATGTGCAGGACCCCGAGCGCGTGATCATCCGCAACACCGAGGACAACAAGTTCGTGATCGGGGCGCTTTTCCGGCGCGAACGCGAGACGCCTGGCCCGGTTCTGCAGGTGAGCTCTGATGCGGCGTCGGCACTTGGCATGCTTGCCGGTGCCCCTGCACAACTCAACGTGACCGCCCTGCGCCGCGAAGAAGCGCCCGAGGAGCTGCCCGATCAGGTTGCCGCCGAGCAAGCGCCGACCGATGAGCTTGGAGCGCCCGACAGCGTCGTGACCACCTCGCTCGACCCCGTCGAGACAGCCGCAGCGGCCATAGATGCCGCCGAGACGCAGATGGCGAGCGATGCGCCGCAACCTGCCGCAACACCAGCGGCAGCGCCCGCGCAACCGTCTGCGCTGGATCGGCCCTATCTGCAGATCGGCATATTCAGTGTCGAGCAGAATGCCAAGAACACCGCCACGGCGATGCGCCAGGCCGGTGTGACGCCCACGATCAAGAAGCAATCGGCCTCCGGCAAGGATTTCTGGCGCGTGATCGTCGGCCCTGCAAGCAGCACATCCGAACGCGCGGACCTCCTGCGCAAGGTGCGCGGCATGGGCTTCGAGGATGCCTATGCAGTCAGGAACTAGGTGAGGAGACAGAAGGATGGAGCCTGTTCGGACTTTTTTGGCGATCCTGCTCGCGTCGGTGATGATGGTCGTTCCGGCGGGGGCCTTCGAGACGCGGGCCAGCTCGGCCTTCGTGGTGGATATGACCACCGGAACGGTTCTGCTCAACAAGAACGCCGACGAGCCCCTGCCGCCTGCGTCCATGTCCAAGCTGATGACGCTTTATGTCACCTTCGAAGCGGTGCGTGACGGGCGCCTCAGCCTCGATGAGAAGCTGCCCGTTTCGCAACATGCGATGAGCTATGGCGGCTCGACGATGTTTCTCGACACCACCGACAGGGTGTCGGTGATCGATCTCATCCGCGGGATCATCGTGATGTCGGGCAACGATGCCTGCGTGGTGCTGGCCGAAGCGCTCAGCCCCAACGGCACCGAACGTGGCTTTGCCGATTTCATGACGCGACGTGGCCAGCAGATGGGCCTGAGCAATTCAGTGTTCAAGAATGCATCGGGCTGGCCCGAGGCGGGCCATGTCATGTCGATGCGCGATCTGGCGCTGTTGACACGTCGGCTGATCGAGGACTTTCCGGAATACTACCCGATGTTTGCCGAAACCGAGTTTCTCTTCGATGGCCGCGCCCCGCAGAACACGACAAACCGCAATCCGGTGCTGACACTCGATATCGGAGCGGACGGGCTCAAGACCGGTCACACCCGCGAGTCGGGCTATAGCTTTACAGGCTCGGCCAAGCAGGGGGACAGGCGGATCATCTGGGTCATCTCCGGGCTGGAGACGGCGCAGGAGCGCGCCCGCGAATCGGAAGCGATCGTCAACTGGGCGTTTCGGCAATTCACCCGGAAGGACATCGTCAAGGCCGGAACGGAGCTTGCGCGCGCCGATGTCTGGATGGGCTCGGCCAATGATGTGGGCCTGACCGTGGCGGAAGACCTGACCACGCTGATCCCGGTGATGTCCGCCGCTGATCTCAAGGCGGAGATCGTCTATGACGGGCCGCTGCGCTCGCCCATCCGGAAGGGTGACGCGGTGGCCACGATGATCTTTGCGCCTGAAGGTCTGCCCGAGATGAGCGTGCCGCTCGTCGCCATGGAAGATGTGGACCATGGCGGGGTCTTCTCCCGCCTCGGCACGGTGACGGGTCTGCTTCTGGCGCGGATGCGGCAGGGATCCGGGGAAGCGCTTTGACCGATGCCCCGCGCACCGGGTATTTCATCAGCTTCGAGGGGATCGACGGCTCGGGCAAGTCGACCCAGGCGCAGCGGCTGGCGGCAGCGCTGGAGCGCGCGGGCCACCACACGCTTCTGACCCGCGAGCCCGGCGGCTCCCCCGGCGCCGAGGAAATACGTGCGCTCGTGCTGGAGGGCGCGCCCGAGCGCTGGTCGCCCGAAACCGAGCTTCTGCTCTTCACCGCCGCACGGCGGGACCATATGGAGCGGACCATCCGCCCGGCGCTGGCCGCAGGCAAGGTCGTGATCTGTGACCGCTTTGCCGACAGCACGCGCATGTATCAGGGGCTCTCGCGTGGCGATCTGCGCGCCATGGTGGATGCGCTGCATGGGTTGATGATCGGGCAGGAGCCCGATCTGACCATCCTCATCGACATGACACCTGACAGAGGGCTTGAGCGCGCGCTGGCGCGTGGCGGCGCCGAGGCGCGGTTCGAGGGGTTCGGCTCCGAGCTTCAGGCGCGGATCCGCGCGGGGTTTCTCGATCTGGCGCGCGAGTTCCCGCGGCGTTTCGTGGTCATCGATGGCAACCGTTCGATCGAGGCGGTATCGGCCGATGTTCTGGCCACCGTCAAGGAGCGTCTCGGATGAACGATCTGCCTGAACCCGACCGGATCGAGGGCGCACCGCATCCGCGTGAGACGGTGCGATTGATCGGTCAGGACGCCATCGAAGCGCGGTTTCTGGAGGCCTATGACGCGGGGCGTCTGCATCATGGCTGGCTGATCACCGGGCCGCGCGGGGTGGGCAAGGCCACGCTCGCCTGGCGCATCGCGCGGTTCCTGCTGGCCGCTTCACCTGCCGGCGCGGCGGGTGACGGGCTTTTCGGGGATGCCCTGCCGGAGGCTGAAACGCTCGATGTCGCGCCGGATCATCCGGTCGCGCGGCGCATCCTTGCAGGCTCCGAGCCGGGATTGCATCTGCTGCGGCGCGGCGGGCGCGGCAACACCGAAGCCGAACGCGCCAAGGCGGTGCAGGAAGGCAATTTTTCCAAGGAAATCCGCGTTGATGATGTGCGCGAACTGGGCCGTTTTCTGAATCTGAGCGCCGTTGACGGTGGCCGCCGTGTGGTGATTGTCGACAGTGTGGACGAGATGACCACTGCCGCCGCGAACGCGCTTCTGAAGATGCTCGAAGAACCCCCCGCGCGCACCACGCTCCTGCTCATCTCGCATCAGCCGGGGCGGCTCTTGCCCACCATCCGCTCGCGCTGCCGCGATCTGCGTCTTGGCCCCCTCAGCGCGCCGGACATGGCCGAGGCCCTTGCGCAGGCAGGCTTTGCGCCGGGGCCCGATGCGGCGGCGCTGGCCGAGTTGTCCGCAGGCTCGGTGGGCGAGGCGATCCGTCTGACAACCCTCGATGGCCTGAGCCTCTATGCCGAGATCATCGCGGTGCTGGGCGCGCTGCCCCGTCTTGATCATGCTCGCGCCCTGAAACTGGCCGACAGCCTCACGGGCCGCGGTGCCGAGGCGCGTCTGGCACTTTTCATGCATCTGTCGGATATCGCGATGTCTCGGCTGGCCAGGACCGGTGCCACGGGCCATGCCCCGCCGGTCGAGGCGGCCCCGCGCGAGAGCGAAACCCTCTTGCGCCTCGCCCCGTCGCCTGCCATGGGGCGCGCCTGGGCCAGCGCCGCGCAGGAGATCGGCGCGCGGATGCGCCACGGCACGGCGGTGAACCTTGACCCTGCCGCCCTCGTCTTAGATATGATGATCAGGATGAAGCAGACCGCATGAGCCCCCGATGAGCGCCGAAATCCAGATCACCGACAGCCATTGCCATCTGGATTTCCCGGATTTCGAGGCGGAACGCGCCGGGGTGATCGACCGTGCGCTCGCCGCCGGGGTGACACGGATGGTGACGATCTGCACGAAACTCAGGCTCGAGCCACAGGTGCGCGCCATCGCCGAGGCGCATGCGCCGGTCTTTTATGCCGCCGGCACCCACCCGATGAGTGCCGCAGACGAACCGCTTGCAACGGTCGAGGAGCTTGTCTCGCTCGCCGCGCATCCGAAGTTCGTCGGGATCGGCGAGACGGGGCTCGATTATCACTACACTGCCGAAAGCGCCGATGCCCAGATCGAGAGCCTGCGTATTCATATCGAAGCGGCGCGCCGAACCGGCCTGCCGCTCATCATCCATGCGCGCGACGCGGATGAGGACATGGCGCGCATTCTCACCGACGAGCATGGGGCAGGCGCCTTCGGTTGCGTGATGCATTGCTTTACGTCCGGTGCCGACCTGGCGCGCACGGCCGTCGATCTGGGGTTTTACCTTTCGATGTCTGGTATCGCGGCCTTCCCGCGTTCCACCGCGTTGCGCGAAATCTTCGCCAGCGTGCCGGTCGAGCGGATCCTGGTGGAAACCGATGCTCCTTATCTCGCCCCGCCACCCCATCGCGGCAAACGCAATGAACCCGCCTACACCGTGCATACAGCGCAGGCGGCCGCCGGACTTTTCGGGATGGACTGGCCCGCTTTCGCGGCGCAGACCCAAGCGAATTTCGAGCGTCTCTTCACCAAGGCCGCCGAATACGGCATGGCTGCATGACCGAACGGCGTTTCATCATCCTTGGCTGCGGCTCCTCCGGAGGGGTGCCACGGCTGGGCGGGCATTGGGGCGATTGCGACCCAGCAAATCCGCGCAACCGGCGCCGCCGCTGCTCACTGCTGATCGAGCAGGAGAATGCGCAAGGCATCACCCGGATTCTGATCGACACCTCGCCGGACATGCGCGCGCAACTGCTCGACGCGGATGTGGGCACGCTCGATGCCGTGGTCTTCACCCATGCCCATGCCGATCATGTCCATGGGATCGATGATCTGCGGATGATCGTCTTCAACATGCGCAAACGCCTGCCCGTATGGGCTGATGGTGACACACAGAACTCGCTTTATGCGCGGTTCGGCTATGCCTTCACCCAGCCCGAAGGCTCGCCCTATCCGCCGATCCTCGACATGCATACGATCGACGGCGATTTTACCATCGAAGGCGAAGGCGGTGCCGTCACCCTGCGTCCTTTCGAGGTGAGCCATGGCAGCATCGAGGCGCTGGGCTTCAGGGTGGGTGATCTGGCCTATCTGCCGGATGTGGCCAGCATCCCCGATGCGGTCTGGCCCATGCTCGAAGGGCTGGATTGCTGGATCGTCGATGCCCTGCGCCGCGACCCGCATCCCACCCATTCGCATCTGGCGCAGACCCTTGAATGGCTGGAAAAGGCGGCCCCAAGGCGCGGTATCCTCACCAACATGCATATCGACATGGATTTTCAGACATTGGTGGAGGAAACGCCGGACTACATCACGCCGGCCCATGACATGATGACCGTGACCTACACGCTCTGACAAGGAGAAGAGGCTGGACATTCCGGGACACCGTTTTCTTGTCAAGAAAACGGTCCGGAAACTTTGAAAGTTTCCGGTCAGGCCTCGGCCGGCGCGCCGCCCTGAAAGGCATTGCCGCGGGCGTAGTCACAGGGCGCTTCCTGCATCTCCAGATGCAGACCATCGCCGCGCCACGGATGCGCGCGCGCGAGGTTCTCATCCACATCGATGCCAAGTCCCGGTGCTTCGGGCGGGCTGACGAATCCCTCCTCTACACGAATCGTGCCGCCGATCAGCGCGTCGTGAAACGGCGTTTCGATGCATTCGCACATCAGCAGGTTGGGGATGGACGCAGCGAGGTGGATATTGGCCGCCCATTCGATGGGTCCGGCGTAGAGATGCGGGGCCATCTGGGCGTTGTACACCTCGGCCATGGCGGCGATCTTCTTACCCTCCCAGATGCCGCCTGCGCGACCAAGGGCGGGCTGCAGGATGGCCGCTGCGCCGCCGCGCAGGATGGGTGCGAATTCCGCCTTCGTGCAGAGCCGCTCACCGGTGGCGACGGGGATCGAGGTGGCTGCCGCCACCTGCGCCAGCGCGCCCACATTGTCGGGCGGCACCGGCTCTTCGAACCAGAGCGGATCATAGGGCTCCAGCGCCTTGGCGAGCCGGATGGCGCCGGCGGTGCTGAATTGCCCATGGGTGCCGAAGAGCAGGTCGGCTCGATCTTCCACCACATCACGGACCGCCTCGCAGAACCGCACCGACAGGTCGATATCGCGCATCCCGGGCATGTGTCCGCCGCGCAGCGTGTACGGGCCTGCGGGGTCGAACTTCACCGCCGTGTAGCCACGTGCGATGCAGTCGGCCGCACTTTCGGCGGCCATGTCCGGGCCGGTCCAGAAACCGGCCATGTCATGATGGGGCAGGGGGTAGAGATATGTATAGCCGCGCACCCGGTCGTTCATCCGCCCGCCCAGCAGCGCCCAGACGGGCCGGTCCCGCGCCTTGCCCAGAATGTCCCAGCAGGCGATCTCGAGGCCTGACCATGCGCCGATCACCGTGAGGTCGGGGCGCTGGGTGAAACCGCTTGAATAGACACGGCGGAACATCAGTTCGATGTTTTCGGGGTTTTCGCCCTCCATGTGGCGCGCAAAGACGTCTTCGATCACCGTGCGCATCGCCTGCGCGCCGATGGAGGTGGCGTAGCATTCGCCCCACCCGGTGATCCCGTCATCGGTGGTCAGCTTCACGAGGATCCAGTAGCGCCCGCCCCATCCGGGCGCAGGCGGAGCGGTGATGATGATGTCGAGATCCCTCAGATGCATGCTCTACCCCTCCAGTTGCGGCAGGCCTGACGCGGGCATGAATTGCGTTGGGGCCGCCGCTTCGTAGAGCATCGCGGCCTCGAAAACACCCGCATCATCGAAGGTGCGGCCCACGATCTGTAGCCCGGTGGGCACCCCGTGCCGATCGCGCCCCGAAGGCACGGACATTGCCGGGCAATTGTGCAGCATGTTGAACTGCTGGGTCATGACCCAGCCGTATTCACCATCCACCGTGCGGCCATTCACGGTGAAGCCCGGCTGCGAGCCGTCATGCAGCGCCGTGACGCAGCCGATGGAGAGGGTTGGGCACAAGAAGACATCATGCTCATCAAGAACCTGCCCCATGGTCTGATACATCCGGTGCTGCACATCCCATGAGCGGGCCATTTCATCCACCGTCAGCGCCTCGGCAGCGCGCGCCGCGTCCAGCGCATAGGAGGTCATCCTGTCGCCATGCGCGTCACGCAGCCACAGCGCCTGCCGCCCGAAATGCATCGCCGCATACCAGGCCAGCGCCGCATCATCCATCGACGTGTCCCAGCCGATTTCCACCTCCTGCACATCGCAGCCGGCGGCGCGAAACACTTCGAGCGCCGCCTCCGTATTGGCGCGCACATCCGCGTCGATGGGCACATATCCCAGATCCATGGACCAGGCGATCCTCAGCTTGCGGGGTGGAAAACTCTCGGGGATCACGACCCTTTCGCGCAGGCTGTCATGGTCGCGCGGATGGGGCCCGGAAATGAGGTTCTGCACCAGCGCCGTCTCGGCCACGCTGCGGCTCAGGATGCCGCAATGATTGTAGCGGTCGAAATTGAAGGGCGCACCATCGGGGTTGCGCCCATGGGGCGGCTTGAAGCCCACAAGTCCGCAGGCGCTGGCGGGAATGCGGATGGACCCGCCGATATCCGTGCCGGTGGCCAGCGGCGTCATACCCGCAGCGATGGCCGCGGCCGATCCGCCGGATGATCCGCCGGGTGCGAAATCGCGATTATGCGGGTTGCGCGTGACGCCGTAGCGCTCGGACCAGCAGCTTCCCGCAAGGCAGAATTCCGGCGTCGTGGTGCGCGCATGCAGGATCGCGCCTGCCGCCTCCAGCCGCTCGATGATCGGATCGGTCGTGCTGTCGGGCTCGTGCCCGAGCGCCCACGAGCCTTGCGTCGTGCGCTTGCCGGCCCAGTTATGCACATCCTTGATCGCCACGGGGATCCCTTCAAGCGGGCGCGCGCTGCCATCGCCATAACGCGCCTCGGCGGCTTTCGCCTGAGCGCGGGCGCTGTCGAAATAGGTCTCCGTATAGGCGTTGATCTGCGGGTTTACCGCCTCGGTGCGCGCGATGAGCGCGTCGAGATACTCGACAGGCGAGAGGCTGCGCGCCCTGAACCGCGCGATAACCTCCGGCACCGAAAGATAGCAAAGCTCCGACATATCAAACCTCTCCTTTCAATATCTGGTCCGCATTGGCGTTGCCCCGGGCCTGGCGCAGAAAGCTGCGCGCAGGGGCGGCTTGCTTTCACACGGCGCTTCCCACGGGGTGCTCCGCACAGCCTGACAGCGATTCCGCCGTAGGTTCAAGCATCAATCCGGGGTGCGGTCGCGCGCGGATGGCCCAGAAAGAGCAGCGCACCGAGAAGCAGCAGCCCCAGCGAGGCCAGAAACGGCGCGCCCGGCAGAAAGAGCGCGGCGCCCTCGGCGGTGAAGGCCGCAAAGACATTGGTCATGATCACCGGCGAGACGATCATTGCAAGCGCACTCGCGCTGGCAAGAATGCCCTGCAATTCCCCTTGCGCGTCCGCTGCGGTGCTCCGGCTCATGATTGCCTGCATCGCGGGGGCCGACATGGCCGCAAGCGCGCAGACCGGCGTGAGGGCGAGGGCCAGCATCCCGTCGCGCACCAGCACGAGTGCCACAAAGCTGACCATGCCGAAGGAGAAGCCCAGAAGAACCGTGTTCCGCTCGCCGATATGGCGGATCACGAAGCCGATCAGCCCGCCCTGGATCACCGCCATCGAGATGCCGAATGCCGCCAGCGACAGCCCGATCATCGATGCGTCCCACCCGAAACGCGCCGTGGTGAAGAAGGACCAGATGATCGGATAGACGTTGAAGCTGATCTGATAGAGAAAGAACACACCGAGCAACCGGCCGAGCCCCGGCAACTGGCGGATCTTGACCAGCGCGCCCAGCGGGTTGGCCCGTCGCCAGCTGAAGGCGCGGCGATTGGCATCGGTCACCGTTTCGGGCAGCACGATCAGCCCGAGGATGAAGTTCCCCCCGGCGAGGATCGCGGCAAGATAGAAGGGCGCGCGCGTGCCGATGTCTCCCAGAATGCCGCCGATGAGTGGCCCGAGGACAAAACCCGCGCCGAAGGCCGCGGAGATCAGGCCGAACCCGCGCCCGCGTTGCGCAGGGGGCAGGGTATCGGCCATGAAGGCGGCCGCCGTGGCGTGGGTTGCGCTGGCGATGCCGCAGAGGATGCGCGCTCCCAACAGTAGCCAGATGCTGCCCGCCACGCCCATCAGCAGGTAGCCCACCGCCATGACACAAAGCGACACCAGCAGCACGGGCCGGCGTCCATATCGGTCCGACAGATTGCCGATCACCGGCCCGAAGAGGAATTGCATGACGGCAAAGGCCGTGATCAGCACGCCGCCCCAGATGGCGGCATTGGCGAGCCCCGCGCCCTGCACTTCCTGCAGCAGATCGGGCATCACCGGCATGATCAGGCCGATGCCCATCGCGTCGATCATCACGGTCAGCAGGATGAAAACGGTGGGCAGGGTCAGTCGCATGGGAACTCCGGCGGGATTGCGGCAGACTACAGGCGATCGGCGGTCATGCAAGCGTTGCGGCCTGGCGTCACTCTCGATCAACCTGAGGCAACCTCCACCATGCCGCGCATCGCCGGGCCGGGGGCGGGTCATGCCGGAGGCATGCTTTCAGCATGACCGATGCGCGGCGGCCTGCGGGTTTTGCTCCGCGCGGGTGCGGGTGTCCGTTTTGCGGGACGGAGCGGCCTTTGATCTTGTGCACGACACAGGGCCGCGCCCGACCTCGGGATGGCGCGCCAGGCTGTGTGTCGGGCGCTTTATGGTTCCACAACTGCCACAGGATTTCTGCTG
>SLDH01000036.1 GCA_007125415.1 Roseovarius sp. | reverse complement strand
ATTGCACTTTCTGAAGGGAAGCGCGCTCAATCTCGGATTCAGTGCCTTCGCCGCGCTTTGCCAGGCTGGCGAGACAGCGGCAGCAAAACATGATTTCGACCAGATCGATCTTTGCGACCTCGCCAAGGTCTATGATAAATCGAAATCCGAGTTTCTGGCGAGGATGCCCCAGGAGCTTGCCGCGCGATGCGCCTGATACCGCAGTGTCAGATCAGAAATTCCGCGAGTACCTTGTCATCGGTGATGTCGCGATACTCGAAGCCCCCCTCGTCGAGCTGTGAGAAAAGCCGCTCGAAGTTCTCCGTGGCTTTCGTTTCGATACCGATCAGAACAGAGCCGAAGTTGCGCGCGGATTTCTTGAGATATTCGAAACGGGCGATGTCATCATCCGGGCCGAGGCTGTCGAGAAAATCCCGGAGCGCGCCGGGCCGCTGTGGCAGCCGGAGAATGAAGTACTTCTTCAGACCCGAAGAGCGCAGCGCACGCTCCTTCACCTCCGGCAGCCGCTCGAAATCGAAATTGCCCCCGGTGGTGACACATACCACTGTCTTCCCCCGAATTTCTCCGGCGATATCCTTCAGAGCATCCACCGACAATGCACCAGCCGGCTCAAGCACAATGCCCTCGACATTCAGAAACTCGAGCATGGTCGTACAAAGACGGTCTTCGGAGACGGTCTTCAACTGGCTGGGCGAGATCGCCGAAAGCCGTTCGAACGGCTTTGACCCGATTTGCGCAACCGCCGCGCCATCAGCGAATGTGTCGACATGCGGCAGACGCACCGGGGCACCCGCTTTCAGGGCGGCTAGCAAGCTCGCGCCTCCCTTCGGCTCCACAAGGATGATCTTGCCGCGATCGCCGATATAGCCGCACACACCGGCAGACAAGCCGCCACCACCGACCGGCATGATGATGTAATCGGGCAGATCTCCCATCGCCCTTTCGATCTCCACACCGACCGAGGCTTGCCCCTCGATCACATCCGCATCATCGAAGGGCGACAGGAAATACCCCTGCGTGTCGGCGCAATAGGCCTGGGCCGCAGCAAGCGTGTCATCGAAATAATCCCCGATCAATCGAATAGAGATCGCATCGCCCCCGAACGTCTGCGTCTTCAGGATTTTCTGTTGTGGTGTCGTCACCGGCATGAAGACAACGCCTTTCACGCCGAAATGGCGGCACATGAAAGCGACGCCCTGAGCATGGTTGCCGGCACTGGCGCAGACGAATTGTGTCGCCTCGGGATGCGCAGCGAGGTGCTTGCGCATGGCGTTGAAGGCCCCACGCAGCTTGTAGGACCTGACGGGAGTGAGGTCTTCCCGCTTGAGATAAATCTCCGCCTCATAGCGTTCGGAAAGGTGATCATTCCGCTGGAGCGGCGTTTCCTCGAAAACGGCGCGCATCGCGGCTTCGGCTTGGCGAGCGGAGGCTTGGAAGTCTGTCATGAGATCAGCCTTTACGCGGTTTGACGACCGACGCAACCCTGGCGAACGCAAGGATGCCTATCTTGCGGGGCGCTGCAAAAGGCGATAAGCGCCAAGCCGTTATTCACAAGGAGGCGCTCCATGTCTGCACCAAAGAAAGTTGTTCTGGCCTATTCCGGCGGTCTGGACACATCCATCATACTGAAGTGGCTGCAGACGGAATATGGATGTGAGGTTGTGACCTTCACCGCCGATCTAGGCCAGGGCGAAGAGCTTGATCCAGCCCGCGAGAAAGCCGAGCTTCTGGGGATCAAACCGGAAAACATCCATATCGAAGATGTTCGCGAAGAATTCGTGCGCGATTTCGTCTTTCCGATGTTTCGCGCCAATGCGGTCTATGAGGGGCTTTACCTTCTGGGTACCTCCATCGCCCGCCCGCTCATCTCAAAACGCCTGATTGAAATCGCCGCCGCAACCGGCGCTGATGCCGTGGCCCACGGCGCTACCGGCAAGGGCAATGATCAGGTCCGTTTCGAACTGGCCGCTTACGCGCTCAACCCCGATATCAAGGTAATCGCGCCCTGGCGTGAATGGGACCTGACGAGCCGCACAAAGCTGCTGGATTTTGCCGAGAAAAACCAGATTCCCATCGCCAAGGACAAGCGCGGCGAAGCGCCCTTTTCGGTGGATGCCAACCTGCTGCACACCTCATCGGAAGGAAAGGTGCTGGAGGATCCGGCCGAGGCCGCGCCCGATTATGTCTATCAGCGCACCGTACACCCCGAGGATGCGCCCGATAGCCCCGAATTCGTCGAAATCACTTTCGAGCGTGGGGACCCTGTGGCCATCGACGGCGAGGCGCTGAGCCCGGCCAGCCTGCTCACCCGGCTCAATGAACTGGGCGGAAAACACGGGATCGGGCGGCTCGATCTGGTCGAAGGGCGTTTTGTCGGCATGAAGTCCCGCGGGATCTATGAAACACCCGGAGGCACCATCCTTCTCGAAGCGCATCGCGCAATGGAGAGCATCACGATGGATCGCGGTGCGATGCATCTGAAGGATGAGCTGATGCCGCGCTATGCGGAACTGATCTATAACGGCTTCTGGTACAGCCCCGAGCGCGAGATGCTGCAGGCCGCGATCGATCATTCGCAAGCCCATGTCACCGGCACGGTGCGCCTCAAACTTTACAAGGGCTCAGCACGAACGGTGGGGCGCTGGTCGGACCATTCGCTTTATTCCGAAGCCCATGTGACCTTCGAGGAGGATGCCGGCGCCTATGATCAGAAAGATGCTGCCGGCTTCATCCAGCTCAACGCGCTGCGGCTGAAGCTGCTCGCCACGCGGGACAAACGGCTGAAGGGCTGAGCGTCACAACTTGTGACGCGCCAGATGCCGGTAGGCGGGCATCGCCGCGTCGCAGAGCCGCTGTTGCGCCTCATTGAGCGTCGGCAATCCCCCTTCCGGTGCAGCAAAGCCGGTCGAGCGATGCACGGCCTCGTACCAATGGGCCGCCCACACACCATCCTGCGCGTGGCCACCCTGGGGCCAGGAGAGCATGGCGGGATCCCAGGGCAGCATCAAGGTGGAACAGAGCCGTTTCAGCATCATTTCCGGATCGCGCCGGATATCCGCACTATCAATGACGATGGGGCGCTGGCCCAGCGCCATTGCCTGATCGAAAAGCTCGGCCTGCTGCAGAAACCCGATATCAGCCAGTGTCGGGTTGTCATATTTCGCCGTAAAGCTCGCCGCGACACGGGCGGGATGGCGGATCAGAAACACATTGGTGACCTCCGCCAGCCATCCAAGGGGAATGGCGGGCAGCATATGCTGCGCCATGTGCTTTTGGTAGAAATGGGCTTTCCCTGCCGGAACAGGACCCGTCAGCGCCGCGATCACCTCTGCCGGATCATGCGGTTGCGATGCCAGAATTTCGTCACGCATCGGATGCCTCAGCCCGGTCTGCGCAAGATAGGCGCCATAGAAGGGTTCATCGACCACCGCAAAGTCAGCCCGCGCCCCGAAAGCATACATCATCGCAGTCGAAAGATTGCGCGGGCCCGACCACATGGCGATGCGCATATCAAGCCGTTTCCTGCTGAATCAGAGACTTGTAAAGCGCCTGAATACGGGTCGTCACCGGTCCTTGACGGCCATCTCCTATCGGTCGGCCATCGATCTCGCCCACAGGTGTCTGCGCTCCGAAAGTGCCGGTGAGAAAGGCCTCATCCGCGCCATATGTCTCGACCAGCGAGAAGTTGCGCTCAAAGACCGGAATGTCATTGGCGCGGCACAGATCAATGACCTTCTGGCGCGTGATCCCGTTCATGCAGTAATCGCCCGTGCTCGTCCAAACCTCGCCTCTGCGCACGATGAAGAAGTTGCAGGCATTGGTGGTGTTCACGAAACCATGGATATCGAGCATGAGCGCTTCATCAGCGCCCGCCTTTTCCGCTGCGATGCAGGCGAGAATGCAGTTGAGCTTGGAATGGGAATTGAGCTTGGGATCCTGCGTCATCGGCAAGCCACGCATGTGCGGCACCGTGGCGAGACGGATCGGCCTTGCCATCCGGGGTTTCGAGTGTTCCATGATGATGGCGATGGTGGGCCCCTGACGGCTGAGTGAGGGGTGCTGAAATGGCCGTGTCTTCAAGCCTCGGGTCACCATCAGCCGGGCATGGGCGTCTGAGTACATGCCATTGGCCTTCTGGGTGTCTTTCAGGGCCTGCAACAATCCCTCCCGCGTCATCCCTATATCAAGATCAATCGCCTTCGCCGCCTCAAAGAGACGCTCCAGGTGCTCATCGGCAAAGGCCCAGTTGCCGTTATAGAGGCGCAACCCCTCCCAGACACCGTCGCCCAGCATGAAGCCACTGTCATAGACACTGACCACGGCCTCGGCCTTGGGCAGGATCGCGCCGTTCAGCCAGATCAGGATCGTCTCGTTGCGCGCATCTTCAGCAGCGTCATGGGTGGTTTGATGGTCTGTCATGCTTGCCCCTCCGTCGCCGAGGCTAGGGATGGCCGCAGGAAGTTCCAAGCAGTAAATTCATCTCACGGCTGCGTGATTTCACGGTTTTGTTGCTTTGCGCAAGGCAGTTCTAGCCCAAGAAAGGAAGGGAAAGGGAAAGGATTGGAGAATGAGGTTGATTAAGCGCGAAATCAAAGCTGCGCTCCTGGCGGTGCTTATAGGGATTGCCATGCTGCTCAACAGCCATGGCGCAAAAGCAGGTGAACAGCAGGAGCTCGTCGTCGCCGGGGGGTGCTTCTGGTGCGTTGAAGCGGATTTCGAATCCGTGCGCGGTGTCTCGGAAGCCATTTCCGGCTACACTGGCGGCACAACCGAGAATCCGACTTATCGGGAAGTAACCCGGGGTGGCACTGGCCATTATGAAGCGGTGAGGATCCTTTACGATCCCGCGCAGGTGTCGCGCGAGCAGCTTCTGCACATGTTTTTCCGGTCAATCGATCCGACAGATGCGGGCGGGCAGTTCTGCGACCGGGGTGAAAGCTACCGCAGCGCCGTGTTCGTGGCGAATGATGCCGAGCGACGGCTTGCCGAAACCGTCAAGCGCCGGGCCGAGGCAGAGTTGGGGCAAGCGGTGGTCACACCGATCTTGCCGGAAGCCGAATTCTACAGGGCGGAAGACGAACATCAGGATTATTACAAGGGAACGCGGATCATCATCACCCGCTTCGGACCGCGGCGTCAGGCGGATGCCTATGTGGCCTATCGCCAAGCCTGCAAGCGCGATGCGCGGATATTCGAGTTATGGGGTGATGATGCGCCCTTCGTGGGCAAATATCTGAACTGACAGGCACAGAACAGGAGCCTGCGCCGCGCCGCTTTGCCCTTTCGCGGCAGGGCGCGCGTTTGTATGCTGCGCGGTGACCATGGGGGACACCGTGACATCTGCCAAACCCGCCTTAACGCCAATGATGGCGCAATATCTCGACCTCAAGGCGCAATACCCGGATGCCTTGCTTTTCTATCGCATGGGCGATTTCTATGAGCTCTTCTTCGACGATGCTGTCGATGCTGCGGAAGCGCTCGATATCGCATTGACCAAAAGAGGCAAGCACCTGGGCGAGGATATCGCCATGTGCGGGGTGCCGGTGCATTCGGCGGAGGGCTATCTCCTCACGCTGATCCGCAAGGGCTTTCGCGTTGCGGTCTGCGAACAGATGGAGGACCCGGCCGAGGCGAGGAAACGCGGCTCAAAGGCGGTGGTGAAGCGCGACGTGGTTCGTCTTGTCACGCCCGGCACCTTGACGGAGGAAAGCCTTCTCGACGCGCGCCGCCACAATTATCTGGCGGCCTTCGCGCTGGTGCGTGATGAATGCGCGCTGGCCTGGGCGGATATCTCGACCGGCGCATTTCACGTCATGCCTCTTGATCGGACGCGTCTTGCGCTGGAACTGGCTCGTTTGACGCCCAGTGAGGTGATCATCGCTGATGGCGAGCACAGCGAAATCGACAATGTCGTCGGCGAAGCAGGTGCAGCCCTGACCCCTTTGGGACGCGCGGCGTTTGACAGCACGAACGCGGGGGTCAGGCTTTGCAATCTCTTCAACGTGGAAAGCCTTGACGCTTATGGGCAGTTTTCCCGCGCCGAGATGGGCGCAATGGGGGCGCTCGTCGAATATCTTGAGATGACACAGAAGGGCAAACTGCCTCTGCTGCGCCCACCAAGGCGCGAATTGCAAGGCGGGGCGATGCAGATCGACGCGGCAACGCGGCGCAATCTTGAACTGACCCACAGCCTGAACGGCGAGCGCGCCGGCTCACTTCTCTCGGTGATCGACATGACCATGACCGCAGGTGGAGGCCGTTTGCTGGAGCGCCGGCTTTCCAGCCCCTTGAGTGACCCGTCGAAGATCAAGGAGAGGCTGGACGCGGTAGAATTCGGACTGACCGAGGGCCGACTGTCAGCGGATCTGCGCGACATGATGCGCAAGGTGCCGGACCTTGACCGCGCATTGTCGCGGCTTGCGCTGGACAGGGCGGGGCCAAGAGACCTTGCAGCCATGCGCAACGGGCTGCAACAGGCCGAAGATATCGCGCGCCGCTTGACCGGCGCTGACTTGCCAATACTCCTGCAGGAAGCGGTCAGGGGGTTGACGGGTCATGATGTTCTGTCCGACTTGCTCGATGCGGCGCTGGTGGCGGAACCGCCACTTCTGATCCGTGACGGCGGGTTCATCGCCAGCGGATATGATCCCGAACTGGATGAGGCTCGAAAGCTGCGGGATGAAGGGCGCGGCGTGATCGCCAGCATGCAATCGGATTATTCGGCACAGACGGGAATCCAGAGCCTCAAGATCAAGCATAACAACGTGCTGGGCTATTTCGTCGAAGTAACGAGCACCCATGCGGAGAAAATGTTCTCGACGCCCCATAGTGAAACCTTCAAGCACCGTCAGACAACGGCCAATCAAGTCCGCTTTACGACGCCCGCATTGAGCGAAATGGAAACCCGTATACTCAACGCCGGAAGCCACGCTCTGGAAATCGAAAAGCGACACTATTTGAGCCTGAAAGCATCCATACTGGACAAGTCCAGCGAGATTGCAGCTTTGGCGCGTGGCCTTGCGGAGCTTGACCTTTGCGTCGCATTGGCCGAACTCGCCAGAACGGAGGATTGGACCCGCCCCAAGGTTGATGACAGCCGCGCGCTGGTGATTGGAGGCGGCCGGCATCCCGTTGTCGAGCGGGCGTTGCGGGCCACGGGCGCGCCCTTTATCGAGAACGACTGTGATCTGGGGCGCAAAACCGATATCTGGCTTCTGACCGGACCGAACATGGCTGGCAAGTCAACCTTTCTGAGGCAGAATGCCCTCATCGCCATTCTCGCCCAGATGGGCAGTTTCGTGCCAGCGAGGTCCGCGCATATCGGCGTTGTGACGCAATTGTTCAGCCGCGTGGGCGCCTCGGACGACCTTGCACGGGGCCGATCGACCTTCATGGTAGAAATGGTCGAAACCGCCGCGATCCTCAATCAGGCCGAGGAACAAGCGTTGGTGATCCTGGATGAGATCGGACGGGGCACGGCGACCTATGACGGGCTGTCCATCGCCTGGGCAACGCTGGAACATCTGCATGAGGTCAACGCGTGCCGCGCCCTTTTTGCAACCCATTACCATGAGATGACGAGCCTCAGCACGAAGCTTGACAGGGTGGAGAACGCTACCGTTGCCGTGAAGGAACATGACGGTGATGTGGTTTTCCTGCACGAAGTGCGGTGCGGCGCGGCAGATCGCAGCTATGGTGTTCAGGTCGCGAAGCTGGCCGGTTTACCCGAGAGCGTCATCGCACGCGCACGTGTGATCCTCGAAGCGCTTGAGCGAGGAGAGCGCGAGGGCGGCGGCACGCGCGCCGCTGTGGTCGACGATCTGCCGCTTTTTTCGGCCCCGCCCGCCGCGGCCATGCGCAAAGAGACAAAGCCGTCAGCGCTGAAAACGCGGCTGCAGAAAGTTTTTCCTGATACGTTGACCCCGAAGGAAGCACTCGATCTGATCTACGAGCTCAAGACCCTCATGGACGAATGATCATTGCCGATGTGACGAAACACCAACCTGTGCAGGGCGCAAAATGCGGTCATGCAGCATGAAGCCTTCCGCCGATACCTGAATGATGTCACCCGCATTCGTGCCGGGCAAAGGTGCTTCGAACATCGCCTCATGCAGCTTGGGATCAAACCGGTCTCCGACCTGCGGACTGATCATATGTATCCCGTGGCGCGCAAACACATTGGTCAGTTCCCGCATGGTCAATTCGATCCCTTCAATGAGCGGGCCGTTCACGTCCTTCTGTTCGTCCGTGATCGTCTCGAGCGCACGTTTCATGTTGTCATAGACCGGCAGCATGTCGCGCGCGAGTTTCGAGCCACCATAATTTTCGGCCTCGCGACGGTCCTTGTCCGATCGTTTGCGGGCATTTTCCGCATCGGCCAGAGCGCGCATGAATTTGTCCTGAAGAGCATCGCGCTCGGCGCGAAGCTGGTCAATCTCCGCCTCCGCGTCCGAGATCTCTTCCAGTTCCTGCTCGTATTCCTCTTCGAACGCTGTCTCCAGATCATCGAGAAAATTTTCTTCTTCCTTACGCTCTGCCATCGTCATCCTCTAGCTTCGATCCGCAATCAGTTTGCCCACGATCTGTGCCGTGTAATCCACAATGGGCACGATGCGTCCATAGTTCAGGCGCGTCGGTCCGATCACACCGACCGCGCCCACGATCTTTCGGTCTGCGTTCATATAAGGAGAGACGACCAAAGAGGAACCCGAAAGGGAAAAAAGTTTGTTTTCAGAGCCGATAAAAATGCGAACGCCCTCGCCTTCATCAGTGAGCTCTAGAAACTCGGCGATATCCCGCTTGCGTTCAAGGTCATCGAAAAGCGACTTGATGCGTTCAAGCTCTTCCTCTTCTGCCTCCGATTGCAGTAGATTGGCGCGCCCCCGCACGATGAGTCGCTCGTAATGATCCGCTGTCTGATCCCAGACCGCGAGTCCACTTTCAACCAGTTGATGCGCCAGCTGGTCGATCTCCTGCCGCCGTTCACTGATCTCGCTGGCAATCTGGCTTTGCAGATCAGATAATGTCTTGCCTTCAATCAACGCGTTGAGGAAATTCGCCGCCTCCCGCATGGAGCTCGGTGTCTGACCGGGCGGAGGTGTGAAGATCCGGTTTTCCACGTGCCCATCAGCAAAAACGAGCACAACAAGCGCCCGATCATGCCCCAAGCCGATGAATTCAATATGCTTGATCGGCGCCTCTCGCTTGGGGGCGAGCACCAGAGACGCACCGCGCGTGACGCCCGACAGGGCAGAGCCGATTCGATCCAGAGCGCCCGAGACATCTTCTGAATTGCTTCCCAGCGTGGCATCGATCATCTCACGGTCGGCCCCTTCAAGGTCCCCGACCTCCAGTAGCCCATCAACAAACATCCTCAAGCCCTGCTGAGTCGGGATGCGGCCAGCGGAAACATGGGGGCTGTTGAGTAAACCGAGATATTCAAGATCCTGCATGACATTTCGGATCGTCGCAGCGCTGACCTTTTCACTCATGTCTCGGGTCAGCGTGCGTGAACCCACAGGATCGCCCGTCGCGAGATAAGTTTCGACAACGCGCCGAAACACCTCGCGCGAGCGGTCATTCATCTCGTTCAGGACTTTGCCTGCGTCATTCATCTGTTTCTTTTTCCCGTCTGGCCGCCCATTAAAGCCGGTGTTCTCAAAAGGTCAATCGGGGTTGCGAATGGCGACCACCACTCGTATCCCCAAGCACAAAGATTGAAAGGATAAGCGATGCGCCCGTCTGGGAGAAACTTAAGTGATATGCGGCCTGTTTCAATCGAAACGGGTATCACCAAACATGCGGAAGGATCCTGCATGATCCGCATGGGCGACACCCATGTCCTGTGCACAGCAACAATCGAGGATCGTGTGCCGCCTTTCGTCAAGGGCACCGGGCTTGGCTGGGTGACCGCGGAATATGGTATGCTCCCCCGCTCGACGACGAGCCGGATGCGCCGCGAATCAACCGTTGGCAAACAAGGCGGGAGAACCGTCGAGATTCAGCGCCTGATCGGGCGCAGCCTGCGCGCGGGCGTTGACAGGGTGGCGCTTGGCGAGCGGCAGATCACGGTTGATTGTGATGTGATCCAGGCCGATGGCGGTACACGCTGCGCGTCGATCACCGGGGGCTGGGTGGCACTTCGTCTGGCTGTGAACAGGTTGATGAAGAGCGGTGAGATCATCAGCAACCCGCTGGAAGATCCTGTCGCTGCCGTTTCATGCGGGATCTATGCCGGGCAGGTAATCCTTGATCTCGATTACCCGGAGGACTCGGAGGCCGGTATGGACGGAAACTTCATCATGACCAGGTCAGGGGAATTGATCGAAGTGCAGTTGAGCGCTGAGGGCGCTACCTTCTCCCGGCAACAAATGAATGAGCTGCTCGATCTTGCAGAGAAGGGAATCGCCGAATTGTCCGAGTTGCAACTGGCTGCGGTCGATGCGTAGATTTAAGGGCGATTTGCTGCTCGTTGCCAGCCATAATCAGGGCAAGCTCGAAGAGATTGCGGATCTCCTCGGCCCATACGGTGTCAAGATCATCGGCGCGGCGGAGAAAGGGCTTGATGAGCCTGCAGAGACCGAGAACAGTTTCGTCGGAAATGCCCGGATCAAGGCCCATGCCGCCACGAAGGCAACCGGGCTTCCGGCGCTTTCGGATGATTCAGGCTTGGCGATCGATGCGCTCGGTGGTGAGCCAGGGGTTTATTCGGCAGATTGGGCCGAAACAGAGACAGGTCGTGATTTTGAAAAGGCCATGGCACGGGCTCATGCCGCATTGCTCGCCTCGGGTGCTGCGCGCCCGTGGACGGCGCGGTTCTGTTGCACGCTGGTACTCGCCTGGCCGGATGGCCATGACGAAGTCTTTTGCGGCACGATCTACGGCGAAATCACCTGGCCCATGCGAGGCGATCAGGGGCATGGCTATGATCCGATCTTCATCCCCGACGGCCATGATCTTACATTCGGACAGATGGATCGCTGGAAGAAGAACAGGATGAGCCATCGGGCAGACGCGTTCGCCAAGCTCTTGCAGGGCTGCTTTGATTGAGGATTGGCAATCCGGTGGCTTCGGGCTCTATGTGCATTGGCCCTATTGCGAAGCCAAATGCCCTTATTGTGATTTCAACAGCCATGTGAGGCGTGAGATAGATCACGCCCGTTGGCGCAGAGCCTATCTTTCGGAGATCGCTCGATATCGTGCGAAGGTTCCGGAGCGCTTGCTGAGCTCGATCTTTTTCGGGGGCGGCACCCCGAGCCTGATGGCGCCGGAGACAGTTGCTGCGGTCATCGAGGAAGCGCGTGCTGCGTGGCCTGTCGCGAACGATCTTGAAGTGACGCTGGAAGCCAATCCCGGATCTGTCGAGGCCCAACGCTTCGCGGCCTACGCCGATGCCGGAGTGAATCGTGTCTCCATGGGTGTTCAGGCGCTGAACGATGTGGATCTGCGGCGCCTCGGACGGCTACATACCGCAGCGGAAGCGCGCCGGGCCTTTGATGTTGCTCGTAAGCTCTTCGACAGGATCAGTTTCGATCTGATCTATGCGCGGCAGGATCAGACTGTGGCCGACTGGCAATGCGAGTTGAAAGAAGCCCTCACCATGGCTGTTGATCACCTTTCGCTCTATCAACTGACGATCGAGCCTGGCACGGTGTTTGGAGAACGTTTTTCCCGGGGAATGATCAGGGGCTTGCCCGATGATGATCGCTCTGCCGAATTGTACGAGACAACACAGGAGGCTTGTCTTCAGGCCGGACTTCCCGCCTACGAGATTTCAAATCATGCACGACCCGGCGCGGAGTCGCGCCACAATCTCATTTACTGGCGGTATGGCGATTATATCGGTATCGGACCTGGTGCGCATGGCCGAATCACGGCAGGGGGCACGAGATATGCAACCGAAACCTGGTCCAATCCCGATCTTTGGTTAGATAAGGTGGAGCGGGGCGCGGCCGAGAAGATGGTAGAGCCGCTTTCCAGTCACTCTCAGTTTTGTGAATTTCTCCTCATGGGGCTGCGCCTCGATGAAGGCGTCGAAATCGCCCGCCTGAAACGCCTTGCAGGCGATGCCGAACCGACGGCGGCAATCGCCCACCTAAGATCCATGGGAATGCTTGAATTGAAGGACGATCGTCTGCGAGCTACAGCTTCTGGTCGTATGGTATTGAATTCAGTGCTTAAAGTGCTGCTTGACTAGGAGGAGCTACTCATCAGGCGGCAAAGGGTATCGAGTTGTTCAAGATCGTTGTAGCTCACTGTAATCGTCCCCGAATCCTGGCCAGGCTTGTGTGATATCAATACCTTCATGCCAAGATTGGCCGATAGATCCGCCTCGAGCGCTTTCGTATCCGCATCTTTCGTTGATTTTGCGGTGGAAGCAGCTTTCGACTCCTTGAAGATATTCGTAGCCTCCGCTTTTGCCAGCTTTTCGGTTTCACGCACAGAAAGCTCGTTTCCAACCACTTTCTGTGCGAGTTTAACTGGGTCCTCCGCAGTGATGAGGGCCCGAGCATGGCCTGAGGACAACTTCCCCTCACGGAGATAGGCGAGGATTTCAGGGGGCAGCTGCAGTAGGCGGACTGAATTCGCGATATGACTGCGGCTTTTTCCAAGTACCTCCGCGAGTTTCTCCTGGGTATGGCCAAACTTCTCCATAAGCTGCTTGTATCCAGCGGCTTCTTCAACCGGGTTGAGGTCTGTCCTCTGAATGTTTTCGATAATCGCAATTTCGAGAACTTCAGTGTCACTGCATTCGCGCACCAGAACCGGGATCTCATGAAGCTGAGCCATCTGTGCGGCTCGCCAGCGTCGCTCGCCTGCGACGATCTCATAGCCATCGGATTTCGGCCGAACGATCAAGGGTTGTATGATCCCCTTTTCACGGATCGATGAGGCAAGATCGTCAAGTGCGGCCTCGTCGAACGAACGCCGTGGTTGGTCGGGGTTTGGTGTGACTTTCTCGATAGGAACAAGAAGATCGGGCCGACGGGGACCACTATCATTGCCTGTAGTGCTGTCGGACACATCTGCCATCAGAGCGGAGAGGCCCCGCCCGAGTCCACGTTGCTTGGAGTTGCTTTCAGCCATCTTGACCCTTTCTGCCTAAGCGGCAACGATCTGTTGGTTCTGCATGAGTTCAGTAGCCAAAGCCCGGTAAGCCTCTGCACCCTTAGATGCAGGATCATACCGGGTTACGGGCATCGCATAGGACGGCGCCTCACTAACCCTCACGTTACGGGGAATACGGGTGTGGAAAATCAGATCGCCGAGATTGTCCCGCGCATCTTTCTCCACCATGGAAGATAGGTTGTTACGACTGTCAAACATGGTCAGCACGATACCCTCAATCCGAAGATCAGGATTGGCGGCCTGCCTGACTTCCCGGATCGTTCGCATCAACTGCGACAGCCCTTCGAGAGCGAAGAACTCACTTTGGAGCGGAATCAGCATGGAATGAGCGGCCACCATGGCATTCACCGTCAGAAGGTTGAGCGACGGCGGACAGTCGATCAACACATAATCGAAACGAAACGACGCCATCTCCTCTTGCCTCAGCGCACTATGCAGCATGAAGCTTCTTTTCTGGTTCGAAATCAGATCGATATCCGCTGAGCTGAGATCCGTGGTGGACGGAATTATCTTAAGATTGTCATCTGGCGTTTCTTGAATGATCTTTTCCAAAGGGGCGTCATCCAGCAAGAGATCATAGGTGGTATATTGTCGATCATCCAGCGCGATGCCCAGTCCGGTCGATGCATTGCCTTGTGGATCAAGATCCACGATGAGTATTCTTTGCCCTGTTTCTGCGAGGGCGGAACCAAGATTGATCGTCGTCGTGGTTTTGCCAACGCCACCCTTCTGGTTGGCGATCGCGATGATTTTCGGCCTTCCTGATCGTTTGGTATCAGACACGCTCAACTCCTCTGATGCTCAGAATGACAGGGCCGTCTTCGGTCTCACTCTTATCAATCTGATACTGAAAATTCCACTTGGTTCTCGCGTCCTGCAATTCTCCCTCCCAGCTGGCACCTTTCAAGAAGAGCGCGACGCCATCGATGTTGAGGTGACGCTCGGTGAAAGAGAGAAGAGTATTCAGATCAGCTAGAGCGCGTGCGGAGATCGTGTCGGCATTCATGGGTTCCAGATCTTCGATCCGCCCTGTAACAACCTTGGCAGGCGCTCCGGTTTCCCGGATGACCGTCCTCAGAAAAGCGGACTTCCGGACATCGCTTTCAATCAGTGTCATGTGAAAAGGCGTTCTCTTTTCGATTGCCATGATGGCATTTACTAGCCCTGGGAAGCCGCCGCCCGATCCAAGATCGAGCCAGTGATTCACAGGGTGCGGAGCAAATTTGTATATTTGAACGGAATCCGCAATGTGTCGCTGCCAAAGATCAATGATGGACGCCTTGGAAACGAGGTTGATCCGCGGATTCCATCGCTTCAGAAGATCAGCATAGATTTGCAACCGCTCGTATGTTTCACGTGAAACATTCAACTGGACGGGGCTGTTCATGCAGAGCGTTTCCGATATTTCGACCGGATGATCGACAAGATCAGCATCAATGCGGCAGGCGTCATCCCGTCGATGCGTCCAGCCTGCCCAATGTTCGACGGACGGATCGTCTCGAGTTTCGATCTGATTTCATTTGAGAGACTGGAAACAAGGCTGTAATCGAAATCAACGGGAATCGACAAGCCTTCATCACGCTTCAGAAGCGCGACATCCTGCGCCTGGCGTTCCACGTAATTCGCGTAGAGAGCGTCGCGCTCCAACTGCTCGCGGATATCGGTTTCCGCCTCTCCAAGACCGTCGTCAAGCTGACACATAACTTCAAAGCTGACTTCAGGCATCGCGAGAAGTTCGAAACCGTTTCTCTTCTTGCCGTCTTGCCGGAGCGGCACCCCGATCCCCGCAAGTTGCTTGGATGTGTACACCTTCGCTTCAAGCCTGCTACGCATCGACACGAGCTTCGAGCGCTTCTGCTCGAATTTATCTCGACGCACGCCGGACACGCACCCAAGCCCGATCCCCCAACCCGTAAGACGTTGATCAGCATTATCAGCTCTCAATGACAACCTGAACTCCGCACGGGAGGTGAACATACGGTAAGGCTCGCTCACACCGCGGGTAACAAGATCATCGATCATCACGCCGATATAGCTGTTCGCTCTGGAGAAAACGACAGGAGGCCGCGCTTGCACAGCGCAAGCCGCGTTAAGCCCAGCCACCAGGCCTTGTGCGGCGGCCTCTTCATAACCGGTAGTGCCATTGATTTGCCCTGCGAGATACAAACCGCGTACCTTACGAAGCTGAAGCGTGTTCTCCAACTCGCGTGGATCGACATAGTCGTATTCGATCGCATAGCCAGGCTGGAGAATGACCGCCTCCTCAAGCCCTCGGATTGACCGCACATAGTCGGCCTGCACATCCTCAGGCAAAGAGGTCGAGATGCCATTGGGATAGATCACATTCTCGCTCAGACTTTCCGGTTCCAAAAAAATCTGATGCGAGTTCTTATCGGCAAAGCGAACGATCTTGTCCTCTATCGACGGGCAATACCGCGGCCCTACCCCCTCGATATGTCCGCCATACATGGCGGACCGAGACAGGTTTCTTCTGATGATATCGTGGGTTGCATCATTTGTATGGGCAATGCCACATGAGATTTGTTCGGCCGAAACTTTCGTCGAGAGAAACGAAAACAATACGGGATCTTCATCCCCGGGTTGCTTCTCGAGTACCGTCCAGTCGATTGATCTCCCATCCAGTCTTGGCGGTGTCCCGGTTTTAAGTCGCCCCAAAGCGAGACCAAGTGCATCGATGCGCTCAGCCAACTCGACGGAAGGTTTATCACCCAACCGCCCCCCGGGCCGGGAAACATCCCCGATATGGATAACCCCGCGGAGAAAAGTCCCGGTTGTCAGGATGACCGCATTTGAACGAAGTTCGTTTCCATCAGCAAGCAAAACGCCCTTGATTTCCCCATCTTCAACGTGGAGATCACTCACCTCGCCTTCGACAACCTCGAGATTGCTTTGTTGCTCCGTGAAATCAACGATTGCAGACTTGTAAAGCCCGCGATCAGCCTGAGCTCGAGGGCCCTGCACGGCGGGGCCTTTGCGGCGATTCAACAACCGGAATTGAATGCCGGCCAGATCCGCAACCCGGCCCATGACACCGTCCAGCGCATCAATTTCACGGACCAGATGCCCTTTCCCGAGCCCGCCAATCGCAGGGTTGCACGACATCACGCCTATCCCGCTGCGGGACAACGTGACAAGGCCTGTCCTTGCCCCCATGCGCGCTGCCGCATGGGCCGCTTCAATACCCGCATGACCCCCGCCAACTACGACAACATCGTAATGTTTCACGTGAAACACTCCTCACTTCCCGATACAGAAACTGGCAAAGATCTCATCGAGCACATTCTCTACATCTATACGCCCTATCAGAGAATCAAGCGCGCGAATAGCCGAACGCAACTCTTCGGCCGCCAGATCGGCGCTTTCTTCACCGGCTAGCAAAAATTCTGTCGCCAGCGACAAGCTCGCGCGTGCTCGACTCATGGATTGCTGATGGCGTAATCGCGTAGCAAAGCCAATCTTGCTCGTCCGCCCCTGCAGGATAGAAATGATCCGCTTCATCAATTGCGTTACACCAAGACCTGTCTTGCCAGAAACCACATTCTCACGCTCATCGACAAGATCGCCTTTCGCCCTCAGCACGATATCATCCGGCTCGACCGGAACGTCAGGCAAAATCCCGTCTACCGTGAGAAATACCCGAATATCTGCAACCTTCGCTCGTCTGCGAGCACGATCAATACCAATCGACTCGACGACATGCTCAGAAGTTCTGATCCCTGCCGTATCGAGAAATGTTATCGGCAGTCCCTCCAGATCCATACGCACTTCGATAACATCCCGCGTCGTTCCTGCAAGTTCTGAGGTAATCGCCGCCTCTCTCCCCGCCAAGGCATTCAAGAGCGTGGACTTCCCGACATTGGGCGCCCCCACAATGGCAACTTCAAACCCTTCTCTAACGCGCTCAGCGGTCTTTACACCAGAAATCTCGTTCGCCAGGCTCGCACTGACCTTATCCACCAAAGCCGTCACTTCCGGCATCACATCAACCGGAATATCCTCATCCGCGAAATCAATCGTCGCCTCGATCAAGGCTGCTGCCCTGATCAGGTCTTGCCGCCAACCCTCGATCAACTCGCTGAAATCACCGTGGAACACGCGTAGCGCCTGCTGACGCTGCAAATCCGTCTCCGCTTCGATAAGATCTCCAAGACCCTCCACTTCGGCAAGGGTCATTCTGTCATTCTCGAGCGCCCGGCGTGTGAACTCCCCGGGCACTGCCAGCCGGACGAAGGACATTTCCGTAAGTTCGGATAGTATCGCATTCACCACCGCTATGCTGCCATGGCAATGAATTTCAACGGTTTCCTCACCTGTGAAGCTGTGTCCGGCTTCAAAGACCAGCACAAGCACTTCATCTAGAATGGCCCCGCCTGGAGTTCGCAATACCCTTACCGATGCAGACCTCGCCGCCGGAATATCGCTGTTGAGGTGGCTCAGCGCAGCGACAGACTGGGGCCCTGACAGGCGAAGCACCGCAACGCCTGATTTCCCAGGCGGCGTGGCAAGAGCAACAATTGTATCCATCCAAAGCGCCCGGCCGGATCAGGTGTTCATCGAGTCGAAGAAATCGGCATTTGTCTTGGTTTGCTTCAGCTTCGAGATCAGGAATTCTATCGCGTCTGTCGTGCCCATCGGATTCAGAATCCTGCGCAGGACAAAGGTTTTCTGCAGATCAGTCTTGTCGATCAACAAGTCCTCTTTCCGAGTACCCGATTTCAGAATGTCAATCGCCGGGAACACACGTTTATCCGCAACCTTGCGGTCCAATACTATTTCGGAATTACCTGTTCCCTTGAATTCTTCGAAAATCACCTCGTCCATGCGGCTCCCTGTTTCAACCAGTGCCGTCGCGATGATCGTCAGTGAACCGCCCTCCTCAATGTTGCGTGCCGCCCCAAAGAACCTCTTCGGTCGCTGCAGTGCGTTCGCATCCACGCCGCCCGTAAGAACCTTACCCGACGATGGGACAACAGTATTGAAGGCTCGACCTAGTCGGGTGATCGAATCCAGCAATATCACAACGTCGCGCTTATGCTCGACGAGCCGCTTGGCCTTCTCGATCACCATTTCCGACACGGCTACATGCCGTGTCGCGGGTTCGTCAAAAGTAGAGCTTACAACCTCACCCTTCACCGACCGCTGCATATCGGTCACCTCTTCGGGGCGTTCGTCAATCAGCAACACGATCAGATAGCATTCCGGATGGTTGGCCTCGATACTTGCAGCGATATTCTGCAACAACATCGTTTTCCCGGTTCTCGGTGGCGCAACGATCAGGGATCGCTGCCCCTTCCCGATCGGGGCCACGAGATCGATGATGCGCGCCGAGCGATCCTTGGTCGTCGGATCAGGCATTTCCATGGTCAATCGTTCATCCGGATAGAGCGGTGTCAGGTTATCGAAGGCAATCTTGTGCCGTGCCTTCTCTGGCTCCTCAAAATTAATTTGCGACACACTTGTCAGGGAAAAATATCTTTCATTATCAGATGGTTGCTTGATCTCCCCCTCAATCGTATCTCCCGTACGCAACGAATATCGCCGTATGGTCTCGGGGGAGACATAGATATCATCAGGCCCCGGCAGATAATTGGCCTCGGGTGAGCGCAGAAAGCCAAATCCATCCTGCAATACCTCAAGAACCCCATCACCGAAAACGATCCATCCCTCCTCTGCCCGTTCCTTGAGGATGGAGAACATCATCTCTCCCTTGCGCATTGTCGACGCATTCTCGATTTCAAGCTCTTCAGCCATCTCGAGAAGGTCGGATGCGGTGTTCTTTTTGAGGTCGGATAGATTGAGACGATCTTGCGACATATCAAGCCTTTCAACTGGCCTTTGCGGCCAGGTGACATCAGGAGGGAAAGAAACGCGGGTCTTCCCGGACGGGACCGCACTTGACGTCTAAGCACCGGCCGCTTCGGAGTCAAGAATTCAGGATCAGAACTTCACAACCACCGCCAGCACGACCACCACCATTGCCAGCGTTGGCACTTCATTCATGATTCGGTAAT
>SLDH01000002.1 GCA_007125415.1 Roseovarius sp. | reverse complement strand
GCGCGCATGATCCGCGCCGCCCAGCGGCAGGTGAGGAAGGTGCCGAAAAGATTGACGCCAACACAGGCTTTCCACGCCTCATAGTCAAGCTCTTCGATCCGGCCCGCCGGCCCGCCGGTGCCCGCATTGGCGCAGACCACATCAACCCCGCCCCAGGCTGTCTCAACCTCCGAGAGAAAGGCCGTCATCTGTGCCTCGTCCGTCACGTCCGCTTGCCGGGCGATGAAGTCGGGATGCGTTTCCTGCACCTTTGCGACGGCCTCGGCGCTGGCGTCGCAAAGCGCGATCCGCGCGCCTTGTGCCGCGAAACGCCGCGCGAGGGTCAGCCCGATGCCCGAGCCGCCGCCGGTGATCAGGACGCGCTGCGTGCTCATGACCGTGGGGCGCGTTTGGTCAGGCCCAGCTTTTCGCGCACCGCCTCGGGGCCGATGACCCGCGCGCCGAGGTTCTCGATGATCGCCACCGCTTTCTCGACCAGCTGATGATTCTGCGCCAGAACGCCCTTTTCCAGCATCAGGTTATCCTCGAGCCCGACACGGACATTCCCGCCCGCCAGCACGGCCGCGGCCACATAAGGCATCTGACTGCGCCCCAGCCCGAAGGCCGAAAACACCCAGTCATCGGGGACATTGTTGACCATGGCCATGAAGGTGTTGAGATCATCCGGCGCCCCCCAGGGCACGCCCATGCAAAGCTGCACGAGAGCGGGGCTGTCAAGCACGCCGTCCTTCACCAGTTGCTTGGCATACCACAGATGGCCCGTGTCGAACGCCTCGATCTCGGGCTTCACGCCATACTCTGTCATCATCCGGCCCATGGCGGTCAGCATGCCGGGCGTGTTCGTCATCACGTAATCGGCCTCGGCGAAGTTCATGGTGCCGCAATCGAGCGTGCAGATCTCGGGGCGGCAGTCCACCACATGCTGCACCCGCTCGGTTGCGCCCACCATATCGGTGCTGTTCGACAAAGGCAGCGGTGCCTCGGCCGGGCCGAACATCACATCGCCGCCCATCCCGGCGGTCAGGTTCAGCACCACATCGGTGGCGCTGTCGCGCACCCGGTCGGTCACTTCGCGGTAGAGCGCCAGATCACGCGAGGGCGCACCCGTCTCGGGGTCGCGCACATGGCAATGCACGACGGCGGCACCGGCCTTGGCCGCCGCGATGGCGCTTTCGGCAATCGCTTCTGGCGAGCGGGGCACATGCGGGCTGCGATCCTGCGTGGCGCCGCCCCCGGTCACGGCGCAGGTGATGAAGACCTCGCGATTCATTTCTAGCGGCATGGGGCTGTCCTTCGGCATGGTTTCAGTTCGCCGCATCGTATCGCTCTGGTCTAAATCATGAGCATGCGCTATCAGACAATAATCATGCCAGAATGGACAAAACCCGACGCCGCCCCTGTGCGTATCGCGCTGCTGATCTTCGATCAGTTTTCCAACCTGTGTCTCGCGAACTGCCTTGAGCCGCTGCGTGCCGCCAATACCCTCAACCGCAGCCATCTCTTTGACTGGCAAATCCTCACGCAGGACGGGTCGGCGGCGATCTCTTCGAGCCAGATGCAGGTTCTGCCCCATGCGGCGCTGGCCGATCTGACACGCTGTGATTACCTGTTCGTCCTATCGAGCTATGCCCATGAGCGCCTCGACACCCCGGTCATCCGACGCGCCTTGCGGATCGCGGCCTCAAAGGCGCTGGTCTGTGCGGGCCTTGATTCCGCGCCATGGCTGCTCGCCTCGGCCGGCCTGCTGGAGGGGCGGCGCGCCACGGTGCACTGGGATCTGCTGGATGCGTTCACCGAACGGTTTCTCGATGTGGAGGCCGAGCGCAGCCGCGTCGTGCGCGATGGCCGTGTGATCACTTGTGCGGGGGCGATGTCGGCGCTCGACATGACGCTTGGCCTCATTGCCGATCACGCCGGTCTTGCGGCGCGGCTGGATGTGGAGGCGCTCTTCATGCAAGGCGATCCGCCGGTGAATGCCCCGCAGGAGCGCGGTGCGCTCAACGATCCGCTGGTCCGCCGGGCGCTGGGCATGATGCGTGAGCATCTCGAACGCCCGCTCGATCTCGCGGAACTGTCGCGCGGCCTTTCCTGCCAGCCCCGCACGCTGGACCGTCGTTTCCGGCAACGCCTGGGCGCGCCGCCGGGCACCGTCTATCGCCACCTGCGGCTTTCAGCGGCGCGCAAGCTGGTGGAAAACAGCACCCTCGGTGTGGCCGAGATCGCCCTGCGCTGCGGTTACGAATCTCCCTCGGCGCTGACCCGCGCCCTGCGCGCCCATTGCGGCGCCACCCCCTCGGCGCTGCGGCGCAGCCCTGGTTAGAGGGCCGCCCGAAACAACGCCTCAAGGTTCTCCTCGGTGAGTGCCACCGGGTTTCCGCCACAGCTCGGGTCGGTGAGCGCGCCTTTAACAAGCTCTGGGATGGCCGCTTCCGTGACTCCCAACGCGCTCAGGCGCTTGGGTATGCCGAGGCTGTCATTGAATTCCTCAACGAAAGTGCAAAACCCGTCAAAGCCCCCCGCAATCCCCAGATAGCCGGCGGCCTGATCGAAGCGGTCGCGGATCACGGGCGCGTTGAGCGCCAGCACGGCGGGCATGCAGACCGCATTCGTCGTGCCGTGATGGGTGTTGAAATGCGCACCGATGGGATGGCTCATGGCATGGATCGCGCCGAGGCCCTTCTGAAAGGCCGTGGCCCCCATGGCTGCGGCACTCATCATGTTGGCGCGCGCCTCGATGTCAGAGCCGTCCGCATAGGCCCGCGGCAGGTTCCCGATCACGAGCTTCATGCCCTCAAGCGCAATCCCCTGGCTCATGGGGTGGTAATGCGGGCTCGAATAGGCCTCCACACAATGGGCAAAGGCATCGAGCCCCGTGCCCGCCGTGATGAATTTCGGCATGCCCACGGTCAGTTCGGGGTCGCAGATCACAACGCCCGGCAGCATCCTCGGGTGAAAGATGATCTTCTTGGCATGGCTTTCGCTGTTGGTGAGCACCGCGGCGCGCCCCACTTCCGAGCCTGTCCCGGCGGTCGTGGGCACCGCGACGATGGGTGCGATCACATCGGCATTGGCGCGGGTCCACCAGTCGCCCACATCCTCGAAATCCCAGACGGGCCGTGTCTGCCCCGCCATGAAGGCCACCATCTTGCCCAGATCGAGCCCCGAGCCGCCGCCAAAGGCAATCACCCCGTCATGGCCACCCGCGCGATAGGCGCGCAGCCCGGCCTCGAGGTTCTGCTCATTTGGATTGGGGTCCACCTCGGCGAGCATCGCGCGGCCAAAATCCGCCGCCTCCAGTATTTCCAGTGCCCGCCGTGTGACCGGCAGTTCCGCCAGCCCCCTGTCGGTCACCAGAAGGGGGCGCATGATGCCCGCCTGCGCGCAGGCGTCAGGCAATTCCTCGATGCGCCCTGCGCCAAATCTGATGACTGTGGGGTAAGACCAGTTTCCGGTAAGACTCATGATGTGATTTTCCTCGGATGGCAGGGTTTCGGTGCACCAGGTTGGGAGGGTAGTGTGGACGGTGATCGGCAGCTACGGCGCAGCCCTGGCGTTGTACCTGTCATGATGGGCTGGATGGGTCGGTTTTCTTGCATCATCTAAGACCTCTCCCTGTCATGCAAGCGCCCTCATTCATTGTTCCAAAAATACTCAATAGGACAAACCGAACCCGCGCGCGATCCGATAATCTCTGAAGACGCAGGCACCAGTCTCCAGTTCCGCGTCGGCACCCCATGGGCACCTGCATGCGTCATGCAATGTAACGGGGGAATAGCCCGGCCGGGCCTTCCCGATCGGCGCGTGCCTTTGGCCGAGAAACAGCTGAAAGTTGGTGGTGGCCCCTGAGGCGGACTGTCTGCTGCAAGACCTCAACCAGCGCGGTGCAACCGCCGTGATCCCTCCCAAAGCCAGCCGTAAAATACAGCGCCATTATGGCGCTGACATCTCTAAGTGACGGCATCTGGTGGAAAATTAGCGGTTGCAGGGCTGGTCATCCTTCCGGGCGAGCGGGTGGCGCTGGTCGGCCCGTCGGGTTGCGGCAAGAGCACGCTGGCGGCGATTGCCGCTGGCATGGTGAAGCCTGATCAAGGCCGTGTCCTGTGCCGTTATCAGCGCCACGGCATGGTGTTCCAACAATCGCGCCTGCTGCCTTGGGCCAGCGCGCGCGACAATATCGCCTATCCGCCGACCCTTGGCAAACTGCCCCGTGCTCAAATCACCGAGCGCGCCGATTCGGCCCCGCAAGCCTGTCCGCTGCGAGATCACCGACACGACACGCCTGTCGCTGGAGCGGTGGATCAAGGATCCTGAAATGATGGGTTGTGAATATCTCTGGCCCGGCCATCTCCATGCCAGTCCGCACCTGTCCACGCGTCAATATGCCCGGATCATGCGCGACCGGATCTCTCGATCGGGCTGGAACCGAGCGTCTATGGCACGCACTCGATACGCCGCACTGCGCCCCTTGGCTGGGGCTCTTTCGGTGGGTCTGGATGACCTGACCGAGTAGGGCCGGCCGCAAGCCGCCCCTCGACATGCGACGCGGAAGTTCGCCAAAGCAGCCAATCAGGCACCGCGCGGCAGATTGCCGAAAGGATCTCGAGCTACGGCGCGTGATGCCGGGTCGCGGCACTCGTGCGTGACCAGCATATGTGTGAGCGGCGGTTCTGAAGCGCGCGACATGTTGTTCAGAAGGGCAGCACCAACGGCACCAGAACCACACTCGCCGCCATGCAGATCACCGCGAAAGGCACGCCGATGCGCAGAAAATCTGCGAAGCGGTAGTTGCCCGGTCCTACCACGAGCGTGTTCACCGGTGAAGAGACAGGGGTCATGAAGGCTGCCGAGGCCGCCAGCGCCACCGTCATCGCGAAAGGATAGGGTGAGGCCTCCAGCGCGCTGGCGACGGCCAGTGCCACTGGCGCCATCAAAACGGCCGTTGCCGTATTGGAGATGAAGAGCCCCAGCAGCCCGGTAACCGCGAAGATCGCGGCCAGCACCAACCGGGGCGAGGTCCCGTCCAGCGCGCCGAGCAGCGCCTGTGCCGCAATCTCGACCCCGCCGGTGCGTTGCAGCGCCAGCGAAAACGGCAGCATGCCGACGATCAGGATCAGGCTCTGCCAATGGATCGAGCGATAGGCGCCCGCCATGTCGATGCAGCGAAACAGGCCCAAGAGCAGGCAACCAAACAGCGCCGCCTGCACATTCGGCACAATCCCCCAGACCATCAGCACCACCACCAGCGCCAGTACGCCCACGGCCAGCGGCGCGCGGTGGCGGGCGGGCACGGCCTCGTCGGCCTCGGCGGGCAGGTCGAGCAGGATCAGATCACGACGTTCGTCCGCCAGCTTGCGGATCGCGCGCCAGGGGCCGACGGTCAGCAACGTGTCGCCTGCGCGCAACGGCTCGTCGATCACGCTGGCGGACACGGGTTTCGTGCCGTGCTTCATGCCGATCACCGACAGATCATAAGTGCTGCGGAAGCGGGCCTGCGTGACCGTCTTGCCGATCAGGCGCGAGGTCGGCGGCACGATGATTTGCGCCATGCCGATTTCCTGCGCTGTATCCGTGAACCACTGGCCTGAAACCGGCAGCGCGATCAGGTCATGCGCCTGTGCGAAACCGTCCAGATCAAAGCCCGATGCGCCAATCGCGCGCTGGTCGATCAGCAGGATATCGCCCGGCTCCAGAACAGTTTCGGCGCGCGGATGGATCAGCTTGCGGCGAAACCGGCTGCCGCGTTCGATGGCGACGATATTGAGCCCGGCACTGGCGCGCAGATCCAGCGTATCCAGCCGCTTGGCGGTGAGGGGCGAGCCGGGCCGCAACCGTAACCGGTGCTCGCGCCCGGCAAGATCGTAATCTGCGACCCAACCGGTCAGCGCGGCGCGCTCGGGCAGTTCGGGTGCGAGTCCGGGGGCAAGAAAGCGGCGCG
>SLDH01000243.1 GCA_007125415.1 Roseovarius sp. | reverse complement strand
CGAAACGGTGGGATTCACCCCCGTCTGGTCGCGCAAATGGTATGAAGAGACCGGCGCAAAGCTGAACGAAAGCCGCTTCGATATCTCGCCCGGGTCGGGGCCATACGTCATTGGCGATGTGGTGCGCAACCGGCGTGTGGTCTATGAGCGCGACCCCGATTACTGGGGCTGGCACCTGCCGATCAACCAGGGCCGCTACAATTTCGACCGGATCAGGCTCGAGTATTTCAGCGATTCGACCACTGCTTTCGAGGCGTTCACATCAGGGACTGTCACCTTTCGAACCGAGACGGAGGCAACAAGATGGGTCAATGCCTATGACTTTCCGGCCCTGAATCGCGGCGATGTGATCAGGGAGGAACTGCCCGACGGCAATCCGCCGGAAGTGTCCGGCATCATCTTCAACCTCGGCAGTGACGTCCTCAAGGATATAAGGATCCGCGAAGCCATCGCTCTCGGCTTCAATTTCGAATGGACCAACCATTCGTTGATGAATGGTCTGCGGGAGCAACAACGGTCTTTCTCCCATGGCACCCATCTGGAGGCCAAGGGCCCGCCCTCGGTCGAGGAACTCGCCTTTCTTGCCGATCTGGGCGATGTGGTGCCTGAAGACTTCCTGACGGCCGAGGCGCGCGTGCCTCATGCGTCGGATGCCGACACGCTCTTGCCGCGTGTCGCGCGGCGCCAGGCGCTTTCCCTGCTGGAAGAGGCGGGGTGGAACATCGATGCCGGCGGCAAGCTGCGCAACGAGGCGGGGGCGCCCCTCACCATCACCTTCCTGCTCAGCAGCGCCGCCGACCCGACGAGCCGCGCTCTTGTCAGCAATTTTGTCGACAACCTCGAGCGTCTGGGCTTTGACATCAGGCTCGACACGGTGGACACCGCGCAATTCGGCCTGCGCCGCGAGCAGCGCGATTATGACCTTATCCTCCGGGGCTATCCGGCAATAACCACGGCCGGGGCCGGGCTGATGCAGCGCTTCGGCTCGGAAGACGCCGCCTACAGCCTGTTCAACCCCGCAGGGCTTGCGAGCCCGTTGGTGGATGCGGTGATCGAAAAATCGCTCGAGACCGAAAGCCTGACGGAGGAGGAAGTCGCGGTGCGCGTGCTGGACCGCGCCTTGCGCCACGAGTTCTTCATCGTACCCACCGGCTTCGTGCCTGATCACTGGGTAGCCTACTGGAACATGTACGGGCGCCCGGAAGAGCAGCCACCCTACGCGCTGGGAGCGCTGGACTTCTGGTGGTATGACGCGGAGAAGGGCGAGGCCCTCAGAGCGTCCGGCGCGATGAGGTAACCCGCCGATGGGTGCCTACATACTGCGACGGCTCTTGCTGATCGTCCCCACGCCGTTCGGGATCATGGTGATCAATTTCGTGCTGGTGCAGTTCGTGCCGGGCGGGCCGGTGCAACAGGTAATCTCGCAGATGCAGGGCGATGGCAACGTCTTCGGCGGTTTTGCCGGAGGCGGCGAGGATGGCACCTTGAGCGGCACCGATGGCGGCGATGGGTATCTGGGCGCACGCGGCCTGCCGCCCGAATTCATCGCCGAGCTTGAACGTCAATTCGGCCTCGACAAGCCACCTCTCGAGCGGTTCTTCAACATGATGTGGAATTACATGCGCTTCGATTTCGGCGAGAGTTATTTCAGGCAACAGGAAGTCACCTCACTGGTGCTCGAGAAGATGCCCGTCTCCATCTCTCTCGGGCTATGGTCAACGCTCATTGCCTATCTTGTCTCCATCCCGCTGGGGATCCGCAAGGCGACGCGGGATGGATCACGTTTTGACCACTGGACCAGTGGCGTGATCATTGCGGCCTATGCGATTCCGGCCTTTCTCTTCGCGATCCTGCTGGTCGTGCTCTTTGCCGGCGGCAGCTATCTGCAGATCTTCCCGCTGCGCGGCCTCACGTCGGACAACTGGGGCGAGTTGAGCCTCTGGGGCAAGGTGGTGGATTATGCCTGGCATATCTTCCTGCCTGTGCTGGCCTCTACCATCTCGGCCTTTGCCACCCTGACCCTGCTGACAAAGAACAGCTTTCTGGACGAGATCAAGAAACACTATGTGATGACGGCGCGTGCCAAGGGGCTGACGGAGCGGCGCGTGCTTTACGGACATGTCTTTCGCAACGCGATGCTGATCGTCATCGCAGGTTTTCCGGCCGTGTTCATCGGGGTATTTTTCGGCAGCAGCCTTCTGATCGAGACCATCTTTTCGCTTGACGGTTTGGGGCGGCTTGGCTTCGAGGCGGCAGTGGGCCGCGACTATCCGGTGATGTTCGGCACGCTCTTTCTCTTCGGGCTGATCGGTCTTGTGGTCAATATCCTGTCGGATCTGATGTATGTTCTTGTCGATCCGCGGATCGATTTCGAGAAGCGCGAGGGCTAGATGGCGCTTTCTCCGCTCAACCAGCGCCGCTGGCGCAATTTCAAGCGCAACAAGCGCGCCTTGTGGTCGCTCATTATCTTCTCGATCTTGATGGTGATTGCCCTGCCCGCGGAATTCGTCGCCAATGACAAGCCGATCCTCGTGAAGTTTCAGGGAGAATTCTACACGCCTGTGCTGCGCTTCTATCCCGAAACGGCCTTTGGCGGCGACTTTCCGACCGAGGCGGTTTACCGTGATCCCGAAGTGCGATGCCTGATTGCTTCGGGCGGGCTGGAACGATGCTTTGACGATCCGGAAGGCGTGATGGAGCAGGCGCAGACCGGGATGGTGGACGGGGTGGAGATTCAGCGGGGCTGGGCCATCTGGCCGCCCATCCCCTACAGTTACAGAACCGCGGTGGACCGCCCCGGCGCGGCCCCCTTGCCGCCCAATGCGCAGAATTTGCTGGGCACGGATGACACCAAGCGCGACGTGCTGGCGCGGGTGATCTACGGGTTTCGGCTGTCGGTGATGTTCACCCTCGTCGTGACGGCGGCCTCCACGCTGATCGGGGTATTTGCAGGCGCCGTGCAGGGCTATTTCGGCGGGCGCACGGACCTGATTTTCCAGCGGATCATCGAGATATGGGCCTCGACACCGCAACTCTACGTGATCATAATCCTCTTTGCGATCCTGCCACGAAGTTTCTGGCTTCTCGCCTTCATCACCATCCTTTTTGGCTGGATGGCCTTGGTGGGCGTGGTGCGCGCCGAGTTTTTGCGCGCGCGCAACCTCGAATATGTGCGCGCCGCCAAGGCTCTGGGTGTGTCGAATCTCACCATCATGTTCCGTCACATGCTGCCCAATGCCATGGTCGCCACGCTGACCATGTTGCCCTTCGTGATCACCGGGACGATCTCGCTGCTGGCGGGGCTCGATTTTCTGGGCTTCGGCCTGCCTGCGTCGGCTCCATCGCTGGGAGAGTTGACCCTGCAGGCCAAGCAGAACCTGCAGGCGCCATGACTGGCCTTCACGGCGTTCTTTGCCTTTGCGATCATGCTGTCGCTGCTCGTCTTCATTTTCGAGGGCATCCGCGATGCGTTCGACCCCAGAAAGACCTTTGAATGAGCCTGCTCGAGGTCAGGAATCTGCGGGTGAGTTTCCGGCAGGACGGGGCGCTGACCCCGGCCGTCAAAGGTGTCAGCTTCACCGTTGACCGGGGCGAGACGGTGGCCCTGGTGGGCGAAAGCGGCTCGGGCAAATCGGTGACAGCGCTCAGCACCGTGTCGCTGCTGGGTGCATCGGCGCACGTGGAGGGCTCTGTCACCTATGACGGACAGGAGATGATCGGCGCGCCGGAGAAGGAGCTGCGCCGGGTGCGCGGCAACGACATCAGCTTCATCTTTCAGGAGCCGATGACATCGCTCAACCCGCTGCACACGCTTGAAAAGCAGATCCGCGAAAGCCTCGAGCTGCACCAGGGGCTGACTGGCGAGGCCGCCCGCGCGCGGATCATCGAATTGCTGGAGCGGGTCGGTATCCGCGATGCCGAAAGCCGCCTTGGGGCCTATCCGCACCAGCTCTCGGGCGGACAGCGTCAGCGCGTGATGATCGCCATGGCGCTGGCCAACGAGCCCGATATCCTGATCGCGGATGAGCCGACTACGGCGCTTGATGTGACGATTCAGGCGCAAATCCTCGAGCTTCTGGCCGAGTTGAAGCGCAGCGAGGATATGGCGCTGCTTTTCATCACTCATGATCTGGGGGTCGTGCAGCGGATTGCCGACAAGGTTTGCGTGATGCAGGCGGGCCTGATCGTCGAGACGGGCGCCACTGCGGAGATATTTGCCAACCCGCAGCATGAGTATACACGCAAGCTGCTGGGCGCACATGCGGTGGGCCAGCCCGACCCGGTGCCCGAGGACGCCGAGACACTGGTGCGGACCGAAAACCTCAAGGTCTGGTTTCCGATCCAGAAGGGTTTTCTCAAGCGCACCGTGGGCCATGTGAAGGCCGTGAACGATGCCAATATCGAGGTTCGTGCCGGCGAGACATTGGGAATTGTTGGCGAAAGCGGCTCGGGCAAAACCACGCTCGCGCTGGCGATCATGCGCCTCATCGCCTCGGAAGGGGAGGTCTGTTTCGCCGGAGAGGATATGCGGCGCTGGTCCACCCGCGAGTTGCGCCGCCGCCGGGCCGATATGCAGATCGTGTTTCAGGACCCGTTCGGCAGCCTCAGCCCGCGCATGACCTGCGAGCAGATCATCGCCGAGGGGCTGGGGGTGCATGGCAATCCCGATGGCCGCCCGATGCGTGATCTCGTGGCCGAGGTGATGCGCGAGGTCGAGCTTGATCCGGTGATGATGGACCGTTACCCGCATGAATTTTCCGGGGGGCAGCGCCAGCGCATCGCCATCGCCCGCGCGATGATCCTGCGTCCGAAGATGGTGGTGCTCGATGAGCCGACAAGTGCGCTCGACATGACCGTGCAGGTGCAGATCGTGGATCTGCTGCGCCGCCTGCAGGTGAAGTACGGGCTGGCCTATCTCTTCATCAGCCACGATCTCAATGTGGTGCGCGCCATGTCACACAAGGTGATGGTGATGAAGCAGGGCGACATTGTGGAAACCGGAGAGGCGCAAGCGCTGTTCGACGCCCCGCACTCCGACTATACCAGAACGCTGCTTCAGGCTGCGCTCGATATCAAGAGAAAGGCGCGGGCCTGACAGAGTCGCTCAGATGGCCGAGCTATGGCCTGCCTTGCTCAACTCGTAATTGTCGAAACTGCGTGCGATCATGCGTGTCAGCGGCCGCGCCTCTGGCGGGACGAAGAGCCCGTCATCGCTGACCAGCAACAGCCCATCGAACTGCCGATCTGTTGCCTTGAACATCTCGATCAGCGCGCCTTTCTCGATTCCGAATCGAGAGACCATTTCCGCCGCATCGATACGGAATTCGCACATGACCTGCTCGATCATCCGTGCCCGGAGCTGGTCCTGCCCGGTAAAGACATGACCCCTCGCCGCCGAGAAATGGCCATCGCGAATCGCTGCCGTATGCGTGCTGGTGGCAGGGGCGTTCTGGATGAAGCCCTGCGGAAAGCGCGAAATGCTGGACGCGCCGACGCCAATCAGCACATCCGCCGTATCATCCGTATAGCCTTGGAAATTGCGCCGCAATCGCCCGTCCGCCAGTGCGGTGCTCAGGCCATCCTGCGGGGTCGCGAAATGGTCGATCCCGATTTCGTTATACCCATCCCACATGAAGAGACGGCGGGCAGTGTCGTATAGCTCCAGCCGTTCTTCGGGGGTGGGGAGGCGGTCCGACGGGATGAGTTGCTGGCGTTTGGCCATCCACGGCACATGCGCGTAGCCGTAAAGCGCCACCCTGTCGGGATTGAGGGACAGAAGTTTCTGCACGCTTTCGGTGATTCGTGCCTTCGACTGATCGGGCAGGCCGAACAGGATATCCGCATTGAGGCTCTTGATGCCGCGAGCGCGAATCTCGTCGGCCGCCCATTTCGTGATGTCATAGCCCTGGATCCGGCCGATCGTCTGCTGGATGTCATCATTGAAATCCTGCACGCCGATGGAGGCACGGTT
>SLDH01000318.1 GCA_007125415.1 Roseovarius sp. | reverse complement strand
CGGCTCCCGCGCCAACGCCTCATTCTCCGAAAGGCCCCGCCAGCGCGGCTCGGTCGAAAGGATGATACGGCCTTCGCTGTCGGTCACCAGAACCGCATCGGAAATGCCGGCCCAGGCCCGCTCGAACTTTGCCAGATCGACCTCTACCACGATCACACCGCTCAGCTTGTTCTGGCTTTCGATCCGGCGCGAGTAGTAGAAGCGATGGGCGCCCGTCTCATGCTGTATCACCTGAAAAACGGTATCGGCCGAACGGGTTGCATCCACGAAATAAGGTGCCTGCCGATGGTTCGATCCAAGTTTTTCGCGCTCGGTCGAGGCGACGGTGCGTCCGCCACTGTCCAGCAAAAACAACGATTTCGCCCCGATCTCGTTGAGAAAGGAGATGAGCCGCGCCGTGGATTGCGTATGGTCCGACGTGTTCAGCGCCGTGATCAGGCTCGGGTCACGTGCGAGGAGTTGCGGGACGATGGCATTCTGGCGCAATTCGCTCAACAGGTTCCCGCTGTAGAGCGCGAGCCGCAACTCGGCCCGGTTGCGCGTGTTTTCCGTAAAGCGGTCGGTCAGGAGCTTGTTGGTGCTGACCACTGTCGCAATGGCAATGACGACAAGCAGCAAAAGCGCGAGCCGCGCGCGCCAGCCGATGGCACGCAGGAGCTTGACCGGATCAGAGCTTGGCGCATCTTTCATCTGTTGATCATAACCGCGCGCGGCATGCCGCTCAAGCGGTCAGGCATGCACAAGCGTCCGGACCAGCCCATCGAACAGCACGGCGCCATCCGTTCCGCCATGGGCCGGATCGGCCATGCGTTCGGGATGGGGCATCATGCCCAGGACCCGACGGTTGGATGACACGATACCGGCAATATCGCCTTTCGATCCATTGGGATTGTCCAGATAGCTGAAGGCGATCCGGTCTTCGTCTCTCAGTGTCGCGATGGTGGCGTCATCGGCGTGGTAATTGCCGTCATGATGCGCAATGGCCATGGTGACCTGCTGCCCCGCCTGATAGCCCGAAGTGAAGGCCGTTTGAGATGTTTCCACTTTCAGTTCAATGGGTTTGCAGATATACTTCAACTTCGCATTGCGCAGCAGAACACCGGGCAGAAGCCCGGTTTCCGTGAGCACCTGAAAGCCGTTGCAAATGCCCAGAACATAGCCGCCAGCCTCGGCATGGGCCTTGACCGAGCGGCAGATCGGCGAGTTTGCCGCAATGGCCCCGCAGCGCAGATAGTCACCGAAGGAAAATCCACCTGGGATACCGACGACATCCACCCCTTCGGGAAGGGTGGTGTCCTTGTGCCAGATCATGGAGACCCGCGCGCCCGCCGCCTCGAAGGCCACCGCCATGTCACGATCACAGTTCGATCCGGGAAAGACGATCACGGCCGCATGCATCAGGCAAGCTCCACGCTGTAGCTTTCGATAACCGTGTTCGCGAGCAGCTTCTCACACATCTCACGCACCGCAGCCTCGGCCCTGCCCCGGTCGGTTTCCGCGAGATCAAGCTCGATCACCTTGCCCTGGCGAACCGACTCCACGCCGGCAAAGCCCAGTTGCCCCAGCGCATGGCGCACCGCCTCACCCTGCGGATCGAGCACCCCGGCCTTCAGCATGACATGAACGCGTGCTTTCATCTGCGGCTCCTTCAGTTGATCAATGTGGGCCGCGCCATCGGCGTTGCCCCCTTGGGCAGCACACCGAGGCGCTTGGCCACTTCCGTATAGGCATCGGTGAGCGAGCCCAGATCGCGCCGGAACACATCCTTGTCGAGCTTCTGACCGGTCTCGATATCCCACAGGCGGCAGCTGTCGGGGCTGATCTCGTCGGCCACGATGAGGCGCTGGAAATCCCCCTCATAGACGCGCCCCACCTCGATCTTGAAATCCACAAGCCGGATGCCCACGCCATACATCACGCCGGCGATGAAATCATTGACCCGCAGCGCAAGGCTGAGGATATCATCCATGTCCTGCTGGCTGGCCCAGCCGAAGGCGGCGATATGTTCTTCCGTCACCAGCGGATCGCCAAGCGCGTCATCCTTGAGGCAGTATTCCACCACTGGCCGGGGCAGTTGCGTGCCCTCATCCAGCCCCAGACGCTTTGCCATGGTGCCGGCGGCATAGTTGCGCACGATGATCTCGAGCGGGACGATCTCGCAGGCGCGCACAAGCTGCTCGCGCATGTTGAGCCGCTTGAGAAAATGCGTCGGCACCCCGATGCCGTTCAGTCCGGCCATGAAATACTCGCTCAGAATGTTGTTGAGCACGCCCTTGCCTTCGATCACGGCCTTTTTCTCGGCGTTGAACGCCGTGGCATCATCCTTGAAATACTGCACGATGGTCCCGGGTTCGGGGCCTTCATAGAGGATTTTCGCCTTGCCTTCGTAAATCTTGTTACGCCGCGCCAATGGACACTCCGTTACCGGGGGCCGGGGCCAACCCCCGGCGCTTTGCGCTCTGCATAGTCCATGGGCCGCAGTGCCGCAAGACGGCGCGATAGGACTTGCGCAATCGCCAGTCAGATAGCATATCTTGGCCAACCGCAATCCGCAGCCAGAGGACCCCGCCGATGAGCACCTTCAACGACCGCGAGAAAGCTTTCGAGAACAAGTACAAACATGACGAGGAAATGCTTTTCAAGGCGCAGGCGCGCACCAACAAGCTGCTCGGGCTCTGGGCGGCCGAATTGATGGGCAAGACGGGTGACGCGGCGCAGGCCTATGCCAGAGAAGTCGTCATCTCAGATTTCGAAGAGGCGGGCCACGAGGATGTGATACGCAAGGTGGCGGGCGATATGGGCGATCTCGCCGATGCTGCCACGATCCGCCAGAAACATGCCGAACTGAGCGCCATCGCCAAAGAGCAGGTGATGAACGAGGTCGAGTGATCCCGGCGATCCGCTGACGGCGCGCGGCTCTTCGCCCGTCGTTTCGGGCGCGCGACAGGCAGGGAGTGCCATGGCAAGAAAGCTGACCTTCCGCCAGCGCGACACCTGCCCGGCCTGTGGCAGCAATGACAGCCGCGCCATCTGGTCCGGGAAATTCGATGACCCGCAGATCAGAACCAATCTTGCGCAATATCACTACAGCGGAGATTGGGAGGCGGGCCTGAACGGGGCTGCGTTCGAGTTCATGAAGTGCCGCTCCTGCAACATGAAGTGGCACCGTCATATCCTTGATGATGAAGGGCTTTACACGCTTTACGGCGAATGGGCCGATGCCGGGCAGGCACGCCGTTTCGAGGCGGCCCACGCGCCGGACAAACATGACAGGACAGCACAACTGGCGCAGATGGCCAAGCTGATCCTGCGCCTGCGCCATCTGACCGGAAATGATAGAGCCGCACCCCGCCTGATGGATTTCGGTTGTGGTGACGGTGATCTGCTGCGCGTGGCGCGAACATTCGGCATGAACGCCACAGGCGTGGACATGAGCGCGTCACGCTCCGAAGCGGCCCGGCGTGAAGGCCTGGTCATTCATCCCGATCTGGAAACGCTCGACAAGACCGAGCAGGCGCCGTTCGATGCGATCGTGATGTCGCAGGTGCTCGAACATCTGGCCGAGCCCGATGCGTTTCTGGGCAGCATGCGCGCACGGCTCAGGCCCGGTGGCATCCTTTTCGTGGCGGTGCCCGATACCGAAGGGGTGGAGGTGCCGCGCAACTTCCACGAGTTCACGCTGGTACAGCCTGTGGAGCATATCAACGCCTTCACGCCGTCCTCGCTGCGCGCCATCGCCGCGCGCCATGGCCTCACGCCGGTGCGCCGCCCCTCTGCCTTTCTCACCACGAGGGCCGGTGGCGTCCTGCGCTCTGCCGTGAACTGGGTCTGGCAACCGAAGACCACGGATGTCTTTTTCAGGCTTGAAACGTGAACAGGATGCATGATCCTCATGCAGAATATGAATTTGCCTCACGCGTTTCGCTGTGAGAAAACAGCGTCACGGGAGCCCGACACATTCCGGCATCGCTGAACGTTCGAAAGGCACGACATGAGTAACGCTTTCTCCAGAATGATGGCCGATAGAGACTGGATTCTCGCAGATGGTGCCACGGGCACCAATCTCTTCAACATGGGCCTTTCCTCGGGTGACGCGCCCGAGATGTGGAACGATGAACACCCCGACCGGATCAAACGGCTCTACAGCATGGCTGTCGATGCGGGCTCGGACCTGTTTCTGACCAATTCCTTCGGCGGCAATGCAGCCCGGCTGAAGCTGCATGGCGCCCAGAAGCGCGCGCGTGAGCTTTCGCGCATCTCCGCCGAGATCGGCCGTGATGTAGCCGATGCACAGGACCGCCCGGTGATCGTTGCAGGCTCGGTTGGCCCCACCGGCGAGATCATGGCGCCCATGGGCGCGCTGACGCATGAGCTTGCGGTCGAGATTTTCCACGAACAGGCGGAGGGCCTGAAGGAAGGCGGCGCCGACGTGCTCTGGCTCGAGACGATTTCAGCCCCCGAAGAATACAAGGCCGCCGCCGAGGCGTTCCGGCTCGCGGATATGCCATGGTGCGGCACGATGAGCTTCGACACGGCCGGGCGCACGATGATGGGCCTCACCTCGGCGGATATGAGCGTCATGGTCGAGAAGCTGGACAACCCCCCCATGGCCTATGGGGCCAATTGCGGTGTGGGAGCCTCTGATCTCATGCGCACCGTTCTGGGCTTTGTCGCGCAAGGCTCGGAACGCCCGATCATCGCCAAGGGCAATGCCGGCATTCCGAAATATGTCGACGGACATATCCACTATGACGGCACGCCCGATCTGATGGCCGATTACGCCTGCCTCGCGCGCGATGCCGGCGCGAAGATCATCGGCGGGTGCTGCGGCACGATGCCGGAGCATCTGTCGAAAATGCGCGAAGCGCTCGAGACGCGCCCCCGGTCTGACCGCCCGACGCTGGAGCAGATCACCGAACGGCTGGGAGCCTTCTCCTCCGCCGTCGACGGCACCGAAGACAGCGCCGGTGCGGCACCGAAGCGAAGATCATCGCGCCGCCGTCGCTAAGGCTGGCTCAGGTGATCGCCCCTCTTCGGCGGCGGTCGAACGAGGCCGCTGCACGGTGCCAGATGCCCCCTGCCATGCTTGCGGCAGCCGTCAGGCAATGAATGGAACGTTCGGCGAACATCATCAGGTTGCTCATAATCACATTGAGCTTTTCGGGACACACAAGGCACGGTTTTCCGTGTATAAGTCGGTCATGGAAGCGGCCATGTCGCAATCCGATGGTTCTGACTGCGTCAAACCGTCCAATGGTCGCCATGATACCCACTGCGCACGGCGCCCCAGACGTTAAGGATCCGTCATGTCCGACGAAGAAGACGAAATCATCCTCTCCGAGCTTGATGATGAGGAACTGGTCCAGCAGATGTTCGATGATCTCTATGATGGGCTGAAGGAAGAGATCGAGGAAGGCGTGAACATCCTGCTCGAGCGCGGCTGGGTCCCGTATGATATCCTCACCCAGGCGCTTGTCGGCGGCATGACGATCGTGGGCAAGGATTTCCGTGACGGTATCCTCTTCGTCCCCGAGGTGCTGCTGGCCGCCAATGCGATGAAAGGCGGCATGGCGATCCTGAAGCCGCTTCTCGCCGAAACAGGCGCGCCGCGGGTCGGCAAGATGGTGATCGGCACCGTGAAGGGCGACATTCATGACATCGGCAAGAACCTTGTCGGCATGATGATGGAAGGTGCCGGCTTCGAGGTGGTCGATCTCGGCATCAACAACCCGGTCGAGAATTATCTCGAAGCGCTGGAAACCGAAGGTCCGGACATCCTCGGAATGTCGGCCCTGCTGACCACGACGATGCCCTACATGAAGGTCGTGATCGACACGATGGTGGAACAGGGCATTCGGGATGACTATATCGTCCTCGTGGGCGGCGCGCCGCTCAACGAGGAGTTCGGCCGCGCAATCGGTGCGGATGCCTATTGCCGCGATGCCGCGGTTGCCGTGGAAACGGCCAAGGAACTGGTGGGCCGCAAGCATAACCAGCTGGCCGCGGGCTAGGT
>SLDH01000171.1 GCA_007125415.1 Roseovarius sp. | reverse complement strand
TTCGGTAATTGCGACCGCTTCGAGTATTTGTCCCCGAAATGAAATCTTTCCTGCGTTGCCCCAGCCAATGATGCAGCCAGGTCATCACAACCACACCCACAAGTTTCGCATAGGGCCAGATGGCCCCCCAATCAACGATCCCCGGCGTGGCAACCAGCAAAAGACCGAACACCCATGTCGCAATCATCGCCGGCGTCATGATCACACGAAGCAATTTGCGTTCCATCTCCTGGAAAACGACATCACGACTGTCGCCAGGCTCGGATTGCTCCGCATGATAGACAAAGAGCCGCGGCAGATAGAACAGCCCGGCCATCCATGCCAGCACCGACATGATGTGCAAGGCCTTGATCCATGGATAGAGAGGGAAGAGAAACTCGGACATATGCACACCGCAATTTTGACTCTTCCTAATATCAAATAAGAAAAGAAAAAAGGATGTAGAATTTTGTAGGGGGCTGGCTTTCTGTGGATCAAAGATCTGTCAACGAAATTATCCCCAAGTTGGGCGCTCATCGGCCAAATCTGAGTATCTGTGGAAGAGTTTCCCGGTGAGAGCTTTGATGTGCAACAATTCAACGCTTCAAGAACTTGTTCGCGATCCAAATTCTGCGGATAACTCGACCTGGATCACTGCTGAAGCAAGACTTTTCTTCCCAAGAAATCTGTGCCTTTCCACAGGGGTGCAGTTTGTCTCGAAGCTTGCAAAATCGTCCCATATCCTCTTCCTTTAGGGTTCGACACCGTTCATCACTGAAAATCAGTGAGATTTTCATTTATTCTTCCCCCGGTTTCCGCACATGTCTCAGCCCCTGATCCTCGCCTCGACCTCGGCCACCCGCCAGAGCATGCTGCGAAATGCCGGTGTGACATTCGTATCCGTCTCTCCCCGCATCGATGAAATATCCGCGAAAGCAGCGATGCTTGCGGAGAACGCCAAACCTCTGGACGTCGCAGATTGCCTTGCGGAAATGAAGGCACGAAAGGTGAGTGAAAAACATCCCGAGGCGCTGGTGATCGGTTGCGATCAGGTATTGGATTTCAACGGTGTCCTGATCGGAAAACCGGATGATCAGGATACTCTGCGCGCCCAACTTCGCCAGATGCGCGGACAAACCCATGATCTTCTTTCTGCCGCTGTCATCTATGAAAATGTGCGACCTCTCTGGCGATATGTCGGAGCTGCGCGGCTGACCATGCATGAATTCAGCGATCAATTTCTCGAGTCCTATATAGCGCGCAATTGGGAAAGAACACGTCATGCGGCAGGCGGATATCACCTTGAGGGCGAAGGTGTGCAGCTATTTTCCAGCGTGCAAGGGGATTACTTCACCGTATTGGGTTTGCCATTGATAGAGGTCCTGTCATATCTGCGGCTGAGAGGAGTGATCGAGCAATGACAGACACCAAGATTCCCCTTGCAGGTGTGATCGGAACGCCCATCAGCCATTCCAAATCACCACAACTGCATGGTCACTGGCTGAAGACGCTCGGCCTTCCGGGGCATTACATTCCGATGGATGTCAGCCCCGATGATCTTGAAACGGTTATCCGGAGCCTGCCGAAGATGGGGTTCGTCGGTGTGAACATCACAGTGCCCCACAAGGAACGCATCATGGAAATCGCGGACCTGATCACCGACAGGGCGATCCTGATCGGAGCTGCCAACACCCTGATTTTCAGAAAAGATGGCAAGATCCATGCTGACAATACGGATGGGTATGGATTCATCCAGAATCTCAAACAGGGCGCTCCCGGCTGGGATCCGACCGCCGGGCCAGCGGCCGTTCTTGGAGCCGGTGGGGCGGCACGTGCGATCATTGCCTCGCTACTTGATGTAGGCGTTCCTCGTCTCTTGCTTTCCAACCGGACTCGCGTGAGGTCTGACGCGCTGAAGGCCGAGTTCGGCAAGCGAATCGAGGTGTATGACTGGGTGCAGGCGGGCAATATGCTGGAAGAAGCGGCCACGGTGGTAAACACTACGAGCCTCGGGATGATCGGCAAGCCGCCATTGCGTGTTCCATTGGATGGGTTGCAGAAAGGCGCGCTTGTCACGGATATCGTCTATGCGCCGCTGAAGACCCGGCTCTTGCTCGAGGCAGAGCAGATGGGCTGTCAGACCGTCGATGGCCTGGGCATGCTCATCCACCAGGCCGTTCCGGCATTCGAGCGATGGTTCGGCCAGCGGCCGCAGGTGGACAGCGCCACCCGCGCAGCGGTGCTCAGATGAGCTTTGTCATCGGCCTTACCGGATCCATCGGGATGGGCAAATCCACCACCGCGCGCATGTTTGCCGATGAGGGGTGTGCGCTCTGGGATTCGGATGCCGCCGTCCATCGCCTCTATGCCAGGAATGGTGCGGCCGTTGCTCCGATAGCAGCTCTCTTTCCTGATGCGATTGCCGGTGGCGCTGTTTCGCGTGAAGCACTGCGCGCCATCGTCGCGCAGGATGAAACCGCGCTGAAGAAAATCGAACGGATCGTTCATCCGCTTGTGACGGAAGAGCAAACACAGTTCATCGAGGAGGCAGCGTCCGATATCGTGATACTCGACATTCCGCTTCTTTACGAAACAGGAAAGGACAAGGATGTCGATGCGGTGGTCGTTGTCACCACATCCCCCGAAGAGCAGGAGCGGCGCCTTGCCGAACGAGGAGCAATGACAGCAAAGGAACTCGCAAGACTCCGTAGCAAGCAGATGCCAGATGCCGAAAAACGGCGACGAGCGGATTTCGTTGTCGAGACAAACACGCTTGAGGAGGCGCGCATGCAGGTCCGCGCCATCTTGAAGCAGATCAGAGCGGAGTTGAACAATGCGTGAGATCGTGCTCGATACCGAGACTACAGGGTTTGAGCCGGATGAAGGCCACCGCATTGTCGAAATTGGTGCAGTCGAGCTTTTGAACCACATGCCGACAGGCCGCACCTATCACCAGTATATCAACCCGAAACGCGCAATGCCGCAGGAGGCATTCGAGGTGCATGGGCTGGGCGATGACTTTTTGAAAGACAAACCTGTATTCGCAGAGATCGCGGATCCCTTCCTTACCTTTATCGGTGACGCTCAACTGGTTATCCATAATGCCACCTTTGACATGAAATTCATCAATGCCGAACTTGGCTGGGTCAACCGATCTGCGATACCTGATCACCGTGCCATTGATACGCTTGCAATCGCACGAAAGAAATACCCGGGATCACCCGCCTCCCTCGATGCACTTTGCCGCCGGTTCGATATCGACAATTCGGCGCGTACCCTCCACGGCGCGTTACTCGATTCGGAGATCCTTGCCGAGGTTTATCTGGAGCTTATCGGTGGGCGACAGCCGGATTTCGGGCTGTCGAGCAACCGGGAAATCTCAAGTCACACCTCTGGGAAGATTTCATGGCGCCCGTCACCGCGCAAAAAACCGTTGGCAAGCCGCCTCACTGATGGTGAGGCGGCCGCCCATGATGAGTTTGTAAAGCAGATGGGCGACAATGCCCTCTGGAACCGTATCAATTAGGAATCTGTTCAGACGGGTTTGGAACCGCAGATGCTGTTTCTGCCTGGCGCCGTGTGAGCTCATTTCGATAGAGCTGGACAAAATCGATATTGTCGATGTTCAGAGGCGGAAATCCTCCGTCCCGTGTCACATCGCTGACGATCCGTCGCAAGAAGGGGAAAATCATGCGTGGGCACTCGATCAGGAGAAAGGGATGCAATTGATCATCAGGCACCCCCTCGATATGGAACACGCCGACATAATCCACCTCCAGCATAAACAAAGTGTCTTCGGTTCCGCTGTTCTTGGACCTGACGGATAGTTTGATCCCGACCTCATATTGATGGTCCGGCTGCCGCTTCTTCGGATCAAGGTTCACGGTCACATTCACGTCGGGCTGAACCTCGCCGCCAGTTCCGCGCTGAGCCAGAACATTCTCGAATGACAGGTCACGCACAAACTGGGTCAGGATGCGCATAGTTACCTTGTTTTGCGGCTCGGATGGTGTGGCTCCAGCGGCGGCGGCCTGGGCACCGTTGTCAGTGTCGGTCATGAATGTCTCCAGCTAATCATTTGCGTCTGCTTTAACAGTATGCGCAACCCGGCTCAATGCTTGGTCCACCCGGACGGCCGATGAGACGGTGCTTTTGGCGGATCTATTTCGTGATATTCCGCATCAATCGTATCGTCAGCAGGCCGTGGACGGACAGGACCCTCGCCCATCTCGAACCGCTCGACCTTTATGCGGCGGCGAAAATACAGGAAGAGCGCGTGCCTGACTCCGGGCATCAGAAGGGCGAAGCCAATCACATCTGTAAAAAACCCCGGCGTCAGAAGCAGCGCGCCGGAAATGAGAATCATGGCGCCATGGGCCAGCGGCTCCGAGGGGTCCTCCAGCGCGCTGAAGGAACGCCGCAGGTTGTTCATGGCCATCATGCCCTGGGCTCTGACAAGATATGTGCCGAGGATCGCCGTCACCACCACGATTCCGAGTGTCGGCCAAAGGCCGATCAGCCCTCCTATCTGGATAAAAAGCGCAATCTCAATGAGTGGAACGGCGAGAAAGGCAATGAAAAGCCACATGGACGCCCCCCTTTGTTTTAGATAGCCCGGTGGTGGACTTGAAGCATGCTCTCACCTACATAGGGTTCTACAACGCATCATGCAAAGCCCTGCCCGGAGATGAGGTGCCTATGAATTCGCCAATTTTGCAATTGCTGGTGCTGGCCGGTATTGCTGTGTTCCTGATTTTGCGCCTGAAAAGCGTGCTGGGGACCCGTGACGGCTTCGAGCCGACCCATAGCGATACGCCGCAATCCCCCAGCGTCCCGAATCGACGGGCGGAATTCGAAGTGATCGAGGGTGGGCCGGATCACGACATTGTAGATCATGTCGCTGAAGACAGTGCAGCAGCGGCTGCGCTGGCTGATATGAAACGGATCGAGCCGAATTTCAGTGTCACGGAATTTCTCCAGGGCGCGCGCGGAGCCTATGAAATGATCCTGATGGCTTTCGAAAACGGAAAGCTCGATGAAGTGACCCCGTTTCTTTCGGAGGACGTCTATGAAGCCTTCGTCCAGGTTGTGGATGCGCGTCACGAGCAGGGCCTGACGATTGAGGCGGAATTTGTAGGTCTGCGGGAAACGTCTCTCTCCGATGCGACCTTCGATCAGACCACAAACAGCGCTGAAATCAGCGTGAAGTTCATTGGTGAACTCATCTCGGTCGTGAAAGACGCCAATGGTGAGATCATCGAAGGCAAGCCCGGTCAATCGAAGAAACAGAGGGATATCTGGACCTTCGAGCGTGTGATGGGCTCCGGTGATCCGAACTGGCGGCTTGTTGCCACGGGCGAATGATCCGGGCGTGGGGACTAGCCAGCACCTTTTGGCTCTGCCTTGCGGGTAGCGTCACGGCTGACGAGGTCACGCACACGATCCTGGGGTTTGACGAACTTGACGGCTGGGAGTCGGATGACCACGCCGAAGCGCTGGACGTGTTTCTGAACTCATGCCCGGACATGCGCAGCGCAGATTGGCAATCCCTATGCGCACTGGCGCAGCAGAAACCCGATGCCAAGACCTTCTTCGAGCTCTTCTTCCGGCCGGTCATTATCGATAACGGAACGAGAGCGCTTTTCACCGGATATTTCGAACCGGAACTGAATGGTGCCCTTTCACCCTCTGCCCGGTACCGCTATCCACTCTATCTTCAACCCGCAGCATCACGAAACATGACACCCTGGCTCACACGACGTGAGATCCTCGAAAGCGATGTCATGGATGGCAAGGGATACGAGATCGCCTGGGTTGATGATCCTGTCGAGAAGTTCTTCCTGCAGATCCAGGGTTCCGGGCGCATCAAGCTGCCGGATGGCTCGATGATCCGAGTGGGCTATGGCGGATCCAACGGGCATCAATATCGCTCCATCGGGCGCGAGTTGGTGCGCCGCGGCGTCTATCAGGCCCATCAGGTTTCGGCACAGGTGATCAAGAACTGGGTGCGCCGCAATCCGGTGGAAGGGCAGGAGCTTCA
>SLDH01000235.1 GCA_007125415.1 Roseovarius sp. | reverse complement strand
GCGAAGCCGCGTTTGATTTCGACATCACCTTCATGCGACGCTCCCTGTCGTTGTCGCCGGGCAATGAGCAGCGTCTCTATTGGGGCTCTGAAACGGCCGAACAGCCCGGAAGCCGCAACCTGATGGGGATGCAATCGGCAGCCGTCGATGCGATGATCGACGCGATGCTCACCGCCAGGGACAGGGAGGATTTCGTCGCCGCTTCCCGCGCGCTCGACCGTGTCCTCACTGCCGGGCGTTACGTTATCCCGATCCACAGTTTCGCCGAAGGGCGTGTGGCGCATGTGAAACAGTTGCGCTATCCGTCGGATGCCCTGCCGCTCTATGGGGATGGCATTCATTTCCTGCCTGAGGTATGGTGGTGGGAAGAATAAGAAAAACAAACGAGCAGAAAAAACGGTTGAGGCAAGACCATGAAACGACTGGCAGTCATCATGCTCGTCAGCTTGCTGGCGGGTTGCGCCACTGTGGATGGTATCGGGCAGGATATTTCCGGTGCCGCGCGCGGTGTTCAAAGCTGGTTCTGATCGCGGCAAGGCACGCGTGATCTTTCTGGCATGATGCAGCCTGCCCCGCGCCGGGGTGGGAGCGCTGGAGTTATGGCGAAAGCGGTCGAGTTGCCGATGTCATCGTGTCACGCGCCTTCAACCACGCCCGGCCTCACACCAGCGATGTCACCCAGAGGATCATGGCATCTTCATCGCTGAGCGAAATGACATTATGACCCATGGAGGCGTCATAATAGGCGCTGTCGCCCCGGCGCATGGTCACCGGCTCGTAGAATTCCGTGTAAAGCTGCACCACACCCGTCAGCACATAGAGAAACTCCTCGCCATCATGGCGCACCCAACCGTCGAACTCATCCATGCTGCGCGCCCGCGCCCGCGCGCGGTAGGGCAGCATCTTCTTCTGACGCAGCGTATCGGCGAGCAGCTCGTGCTCATATGTCACCGTGATGGTCTGCGCGCCCTCACCTGATTTGGTAAGGGCCATGCGCCCGTTCACCTGGTCCTTCTGTGGTGGCGTGAAGAGTTGCGGAATGGAGATATCAAGCCCCACAGCGAGCTTCTTCAATGCCTCATATGTGGGCGACATCTGGCCATTCTCGATCTTCGACAGGGTTGAGCGGGCCAGACCGGCCTGGCTGGCGGCCTGCTCCAGGGTCCAGTTGCGTGCCTTGCGCAACTCGCGCACCCGCGAGCCGAGATCAAGCGGCTCGGCCATGTCCTGTGTGCCGCTCTCGCGCGCGATGCGGATGAGGTTTCCCGGGGGGTGCTCTGTCATGGCGATCACATACAGGGGCCTGACCGCGCTTGCAACAGAACAGCGAAGCGCATAGGCCTTGCACATGCTGTCCCAGTCCGAAACCGAAGGCCCCGCACCCTGCCCGGCCCCGTTCAATCTTGCCGCTCATGTGCTGGCACGTGGCGCGCAGATGCCCGACAGGATCGCCCTGGCGGTTCTGGGCCTTTCGGGGGCGGAGCGTTGGAGCTATGCGCGGCTGATCGGTGCGGTCCGTGGCACCGGCGCAGGGCTCCTGAAGGCAGGATTGAAGCCGCGCGACAGGGTTTTGCTTCGGCTTGGAAATACGGTCGATTTTCCGATTGCCTATCTGGGCGCCATATCTGTGGGCCTCTTGCCTGTTCCCACTTCATCGCAACTCACCGAACCCGAGGTGTCAGCGATCATCGACAAGCTGGCGCCTGCTGCCATCCTGCTGAGTGATGGCATCGCCTGCCCCGCGACCTCGACACCCGTGATCGACGAGGCGACGCTGCGCGCCATGCACGCCCTGTCCCCGGCGCCCTGGCATATGGGCGACCCCGAACGCCCCGCCTATATCGTCTTCACCTCCGGCACCGCCGGACAACCCCGTGCCGTGGTCCATGCGCACAGGGCGCTCCTTGCCCGGCAGATGATGTTTCAAGGCTGGTATGGCCTGCGGGAAGACGACAGATTGCTGCATGCCGGAGCCTTCAACTGGACCTATACGCTGGGCACCGGGCTGATGGATCCATGGACCATCGGCGCCACCGCGCTGATCCCGGCACAGGGTGTGGCGCCTGACCAGTTGCCGCTCTTGCTCAAACGGCATGATGCGACGCTATTTGCTGCTGTTCCAGGTATTTATCGAAGAATTCTCATGCAACCTCTGCCACCGTTGCCGCGTTTGCGGCATGGCCTGACAGCTGGCGAGAAATTGCCCGAAAATATCCGGCGGAGATGGCAGGCAGCCACGGGCACAGCGCTTCATGAAGCCTTCGGCATGTCGGAATGTTCCACCTTCATCTCCTCCAGCCCCGAATGTCCGGCAGCCCCGGGCGCCCTCGGCCGCGCACAGCCGGGGCGCCGCATCGCGCTTCTGGGCGAGGATGGTCAGCCGGTGCCACGCGGCATGGAAGGCACCATCGCGGTGCATCGCTCGGACCCGGGGCTCATGCTGGAGTATCTGGATGCGCCGCAGGCGACCGCCGCGCGGTATCAGGGGGAGTGGTTTCTCACGGGCGATCAGGCCCATATGCGCGAGGACTGGCAGATCATCTATCACGGGCGCGCCGATGACATGATGAATGCGGGCGGCTACCGGGTCTCGCCCATCGAGGTGGAGAACGCGCTGCTCACCTATCCCGGCCTGACCGCCTGTGCTGTCACAGATGTGGAGGTGAAGCCCGACGTGCGGGTGATAATGGCCTTCTATACCGCCCCGACCCCCCTGCCGGAGGCCGATCTGGCGGCTCATATGGTCCGGCAACTGGCGCGCTACAAATGCCCGCGCGCCTTTCATCACGTCGCAGCATTGCCCATGAGCGCCAACAACAAGATCATGCGCCGGGCACTCGCCCCGCCGGATCCGGCCAGAGACTCGGCTAGAGAGGACATCCATGGTAAAGCTTGATATCGTCTCCGATCCCGTCTGCCCCTGGTGCTATATCGGGATCACGACGCTGAACCTCGCCCTGGCCGAGCGTCCGGACCATCCTTTCACCATGGAATGGCACCCGTTTCAGCTGAACCCCGAGATGCCGCCCGGGGGGATGGAGCGGCGCGCCTATCTCGAAGCGAAATTCGGCGGCAAGGAGGGCGCGGTGGAAGCGTATCTGCCGGTTGCCGAACGGGCCGCGGCACTGGGGCTCGAGATCGCATTCGACGCCATCAGCCGGACCCCCAACACCCTCGATGCCCATCGCCTGATCCATTGGGCCGGGATCGAGGGCTGCCAGGTGCCGGCCGCCATGGCGCTCTTTCGGGCCTATTTCGAGGAGGGGCGCGATATCGGGGATCTCGATGTGCTGGCAGATCTTGCCGATGGTCTTGGTCTTGACGCTGCCGTGATCCGCAAGCTGCTGCACTCGGACGCCGATCTGGATGCCATCCGGGCCCGCGATGCGCAGTTTCGTCAGATGGGGGTCACGGCGGTTCCCACCGTCATCGTGGCCGGAGAACATGCCGTGCCCGGCGCACAGCCGACCGAACTATGGGTCAAGGTGATCGACGAGATCATGGAGCGTGCGGAGCGCTGAGAGTAACAAATCAATCGCATACAGTATGCAATTGCATACTGTATCTTTTCAACGCTATCAATTTACGCTAAGAGAGCGACAGATCATCGACTCGGCCGCGCAACAGCGTGGCTCAACACGACACAGCACGCTCATCTTCACAGGGAGGCAATCTCATGGCCCAGTCATCCACCCCCGATATCGTTTACACCAAGGTCGATGAGGCGCCCGAGCTTGCCAGCGCATCGCTCCTGCCGATCATCCGGAAATTCGCCGCGGCGGCAGATATCACGGTGGACACGAAGGATATCTCGCTTGCGGGCCGGATCATCGCCGCCTTCCCTGACCATTTGCGCGAAGAGCAGCGCATCCCCGATGATCTGGCCGCGCTGGGCAATCTGGTGAAGACCCCGAAGGCCAATGTGATCAAGCTGCCCAATATCTCGGCCTCGGTGCCGCAGCTTCTGGCGGCGGTTCAGGAATTGCAGAGCCAGGGCTATGCCATCCCCGATTATCCCGAAACGCCAAAAAGCGATGCGGAAAAGGAGATCCGGGCGCGTTTTGACGCGATCAAGGGCTCAGCCGTGAACCCGGTGCTGCGCGAGGGCAATTCGGACCGGCGCGCTGCTGCCGCCGTGAAATCCTTCGCCCAGAAGAACCCGCACCGCATGGGCGCCTGGAACGCCGACAGCAAGACCCGCGTGACCTCCATGTCCGAGGGTGATTTCTTCTCGAATGAGCGCTCGATCACCCTCGCTCAGGCCACAACAGCCAGAATCGTGCTCGAAACCGCCGATGGTGAGACAGTTCTCAAGGAGGGGCTTTCTTATCCCGAAGGCACGGTTCTGGACGCAACTTTCATGTCCGCGCGGGCACTCGATGCCTTTCTGGACGAGGAAATCGAAAAGACGAAAGCCGAGGGCGTGCTCTTCTCGCTCCATCTCAAGGCCACGATGATGAAAGTCTCGGACCCGATCATCTTCGGCCATGCAGTCCGGGCGTGGCTCAAGCCCGTGTTCGAGCAGTTCGGTGCAAGGCTGAAGGCGCTGGGGGTCAACCCCAATCAGGGCTTGGGCGAATTGCTGGCCAAGGTTGCGGGCGAACCTGACATCATGGCGGCCATCGAGGCGGTGCAGGCCGAGCGCCCGGCGATGTATATGGTGGATTCGGGCAAAGGCATCACCAACCTGCATGTGCCTTCGGATGTCATCATCGATGCGTCCATGCCCGCGCTCATCCGCGCCGGCGGCAAGGGCTGGGGCCCCGATGACAAGGAGCATGACGCGGTTTGCGTGATCCCCGACAGTTCCTACGCACCCGTCTATGACGAGGCGATCCGTTTCTTCAAGGCCAATGGCGCGCTCGATCCGGCCACCGCCGGCACGGTGCAGAATATCGGGCTCATGGCACAGAAGGCCGAAGAATACGGCTCCCACCCCACTACCTTCGAGATCCCCGAGGACGGCACGATGAAAATGGTGCTGGAAGACGGCACGATTCTGCACGCCCATGCGGTGGAGGCCGGGGATATCTGGCGCTCGGCCTCCGCGCGCAAGGCACCCATCGAGGATTGGGTCGATCTGGCCATCGAGCGCCAGAGGGCGACGGGCTATCGCGCGATCTTCTGGCTCGATGCCGCACGCGCCCATGATGCCGAGTTGATCGCGATGATCAAACCGATCCTCGAGGCGCGCGGCGTGGCGGACCGCTTCGAGATCATGGCCCCGGCGGAAGCAACAAAGGCCTCGCTTGAAACCATCACGAAGGGCGAGAACACCATCGCGATCACCGGCAATGTGCTGCGCGATTATCTGACCGATCTCTTCCCGATCCTTGAACTGGCCACCTCCGCCAAGATGCTCTCCATCGTCAAGCTGATGCAGGGGGGCGGGCTTTTCGAGACGGGGGCCGGCGGATCGGCGCCCAAGCATGTGCAGCAATTGCAGCAGGAAAACCATCTGCGCTGGGACAGTCTGGGAGAGTTCTGCGCGCTGGGGGAAAGCTTTAAGTTTCTGGCAGAGGTGCGGGACAATCCGCGCGCTGCCGTGCTCGGCGCGGCGATCGAGGTGGCCACGCAGGGTATTCTCGATCATGGCCGTTCGCCGTCGCGCAAGGTGGGTGAGCCCGATAACCGCGACAGCCATTACTGGTTCGCGCGCTATTGGGCCGAGGCGCTCGTGGCCCAGTCCGACGATGCCGCGCTCGCACGCGAAATGACCCCGGTAGCAGAGGCCCTGGCGGTGAATGAAGCGCAGATCCTTGCCGAACTGGCCGCTCCACAGGGAACGCCCGCAGATATCGGCGGCTATTATCATCCGGACACCCAAAAACTGGCGATTGTCATGCGCCCCAGCAAGACCCTCAACCAGATCATCGGTTGAGGCCTATCATTCTGGCGATCGCCCTCGAACCCGGCAACTGAACCCGGCAACTGAACCCGGCGACCGGAAAATCCGTCAGACGGTTTCGAACTGCGCGCGTTGCATCGCATTCCAGCGCACGGTCAGGATATGGCCCTTTTCATCCTGCGT
>SLDH01000114.1 GCA_007125415.1 Roseovarius sp. | reverse complement strand
GGAGTGCGCTTTGCAACCTTGCAAAAAGCATAACGGTCAGAAGGTCTTGGCTGCCATGAAGCGCCGTTGCCCCGGCGTATCAAGGTGCCCACCCAGGGCCGGCCGCCACCCTTCTCTTGACGTAGAAACCGAAGGGGAAGAACAGCCTCCCGCGCTGTCGCAGTCCCCGTTCATTTCTCAGCGGTTTGCTGGGAAGCGTTGCTTGCTTCAGGCTGTCAGGCCACGACCCCGGCACCGGGCAGCTGCTGTGCGGCCTTCTCGAGCATGGGGGCGAGGCGGTTGGCCCACGCCTCCTGATCCGCAGGTGCGCTGATCAGATCATTGCGCAGCTCGATCAGCACATTGGGCCGCTGATGGGCAATGGCATGGCGCGCGATCGCATCACCGGGCAGATGCCCGCCATAGGGCTCATTCTCGCCCACGCAGAGATCGGGCTCTGCATGCAGCAGATCAGCCAGCGGCCGGGCAAGGCGCGTATCGGCCGCATATAGCACGCCCAGATGCCACGGCCGCGGCGGATGCCCGTTGAGTTGCCGGGTGAAGCTGTGCACCGCCACGATGATCGTGTCATCCCGCCGCGCCGCAAGCTCGGCCAGCGCCGTGTGATAGGGCCGGTAAAGGCGGTTGAGCCGCCGCGCCCGTTCGGCCGCATCGGCATGGCGATTGCCCGGAATGATGGTGCCATCATAGAGCTTCATCAGCAATGTCGGATCATCCTCGCCGCGATTGGGGTCAATCACAAGCCGTGAGAAATTGCTCAGGATCACCGGCGCGCCCAGCGCAGCCCCGAGGCCGCGCGCGAGGCCCGCCGCGCCGGGATCAAAGGCGATGTGGCGCGCCATGTCCTCGGGTGGCAGGCCCAGCGTGCCGCCATTCACGAAGGCAGGCACATGGTTGCTGGCATGATCGCAGGTGATCAGCCACCGGCTGTCCCGCTCCTGTCCTTCGATCTCATAGGGATGGTCCGTCATCGGGCAGTCATATCCTTCGGCCACGGCTTGAAGTCAATCTCGATCAACCTGAGGCACCCTGCACCAAGCCGCGCATTGCCGGGCCTTGAGGGCGGGTCATGCCGGAGACATACTTTCAGCATGGCCGATGCGCGGCGGCCTGCGGGTTTTGCTCCGCGCCGGGCGCAAGGAATCGGGGGCAAGGCGACATATCCGCCATTTCGCAAGGCCATCGGCACCCGCGGCGAAACCTGTCAGGCGGGTGGAGGGTTGAGCGCCTTGTTGTAGGGCTTCCAGTCTTCGATTTCGGGGTAATAGGCCTTGCGCCAGGCACGCACGCGCGGGTTCATCATGCGCCGCCAAAGGGGCGGGATCATCGCGATCATCGTCATGATCGGATAACCATAGGGAAGCTGCGGCGCCTGCGCCTCGGGATAGGTTTGCAGCAGCGGGAAGCGCCGGCTGGGCTTGTAATGATGGTCCGAATGACGCTGCAGGTTGATCAGAAACCAGTTGGACGCCTTCTGGGCGGCGTTCCAGCTATGATGCGGCTGCACATGCTCATACCTGCCATCGCCCAGATGTTTGCGTGTCAGGCCATAGTGTTCCACATAATTGGTCAGTTCCAACTGCCAGATCGCAACCCCGGCCTGCACCAGAAAGAGCAGCACCCCCTGAAGGCCACCCAGCGCCAGTGCCAGCCCCAGCATGAGCAATTGGAGCGCCCAGTAGCGCCAGAAAGGGTTCGCGGCATCCGTCCAGGGCCTGCCCTTGCGCGCCAGCATCTCCTTCTCGGCCCGAAAGGCGGAATGCCAGCATTCCTTCAACACGCGAGGGTAGAAGCGGTGAAAGCCCTCATTGTAGCGCGCCGTGACCGGATCGCGCGGGGTGCCAACGTGGCGGTGATGCACCAGCAGATGCTCGGACCTGAAATGCGAGTAGAGCACCATCGCCAGCAGCAGATCACCCATCCAGCGCTCGACCCTGCTTTTCTGATGCAAAAGCTCATGGCTGTAGACGATGCCCACCGAGCCGGTGATCACCCCCATGCCGAAGAAGAGGCCGAACTTTTCCAGCCCCGAAAGATGTTCGGCGCGGGTCACATACCAGATCATCCCGAAGAGCAGCGTGAACTGGATCGGCGCCCATATGAGCGTGATCATCTTGTACCAGAAAAGATGTTCCTCCCCCGTCTCCGGATCTGCGTTCTCGGTGTTGAGCCCCAGAAACGCGTCGAGGATCGAAAAGAGATACCATGTGGCCAGCGGCAGGAGCAGAACTGTCCAGCCGCCATATCCCGCCCCGATGAGGGCAAGAGGCAGCAACAGGAGCGTCATCCAGAAGGGCAGCGCGTTTCGCAGCCTGGCAACCTGTGAACTGCTGAGCATGGGCCTTGCCATCATCCTTTGATCTTGTCCGATTTTGCCAATTCCGGGGCCGCGAGGTCAAAGACTTTCCGCATGACGGTGGGTAACTCCGCGGGCCGGAACGCCTCCGCTGCGATAAACGCCCCGGTTTGCGGCTCGGCATCGCTTCTGGCGATGGCGATTTTAAGGCGCAGATGAAAATGGGTGAAGGTATGGCGCGCCTCTTCGGGCAGGATGCGCCAATCCGCTTCAAGCGGCGGGCACGGTCTGGGGCCAGCGCTCCACTCGCTGCCGGGCCAGCCCAGCATCCCGCCCAGCAGGCCCTTGTCGGGCCGCCGCTCGAGCAGCCATGCGCCGTCGGTGCGCCTGACCACATAGGCAATCCCGAGCCTTGTGGGCTTTTGCACCTTGGGGGCCTTGCGCGGCAGTTGGGCTGCGATGCCTTGCCTGCGCGCCTTGCAGGGCGCGCGCCACGGGCAGATGCCGCAGGCGGGGCTCTTGGGCGTGCAGATCGTCGCGCCCAGATCCATCACCGCCTGCGCATAATCGCCCGGGCGCAGATCGGGCGTCAGCGCCGCGGCGGCGCTGGTCAGTTCGGGCTTGGCGGCGGGCAGGGGTGTCTCGATGGCGTGAAGCCGCGCCATCACCCGCTCGACATTGCCGTCCACAACCGTTTCGGAGCGGCCAAAGGCGATCGCCGCGATGGCGGATGCGGTATAGGGTCCGATGCCCGGCAGCGCCATCAGTTCGGCCCGCGTATCCGGAAAGCGGCCGCCATGATCGTCGGCCACGACGCGCGCGCATTTCAGAAGGTTGCGCGCCCGCGCATAGTATCCAAGCCCCGCCCAGGCGCCCATCACCTCGCCATCCTCGGCCGCCGCGAGGGCCGCCACATCGGGCCAGCGGATGATGAACCGCTCGAAATAGGCGCGTACCGTCACCACCGTGGTCTGCTGCAGCATCACCTCGCTCAGCCACACCCGGTAAGGATCAGGCCGGATGCCGCGCGCCCGATCCTGCGGGCTTACACGCCAGGGCATCACACGCGCATTTCGGTCATACCACGCAAGCAGGTCGGTCGCGCGGGGTTGCTCACACATTCGTTAGCTCCGAAGCCCCGAATTGGGGGTGCTTTATGCCCATCCTTCGCCTAGTTTAGCCCGGAAGTGAAGGAGGTCACCCCATGGCGGTGTATCAGCCACGCACCAACGGTTTCAAACGAACATCGACCTTGCTGAAGGATCGGATCAGGCGCGCCTCCGAGACGCGCGGCTTTGCGGTCTCGCGGCTCATCACCCATTGGGAGGAGGTCGCCGGCCCCGACATCGCTTCCATCGCCCGTCCGGTGAATATCAGCTATGCGCGTCAGGGGTTCGGTGCGACATTGACCGTGCTCACTACCGGCGCGCAGGCCCCGATGCTTGAGATGCAGAAGGAACAGTTGCGCCAGCGGGTCAATGCCGTCTATGGCTACAACGCCATCGCCCATATCCGGCTCACGCAGACCGCGCCCACAGGTTTCGCCGAGGGGCAGGCGCAATTCGAACGCCGTGTCACGACTGATCATGCGCGCGCACCCGATCCGGAAGTGACCGCCGCAGCCCATGGCCTGACGGCACCCGTGGCCGATCAGGGGCTGCGGGCTGCGCTTGAAGCTCTTGCCGCGAACGTATTAAGCAAGTCGAAACGCTGAACAGAAAGGATTCGTCATGAATCGCCTTATCGTCGCCGGGGCTGTCGGTCTCGCCCTCATTGGAGGGATGTATCTATGGCAGGGCGCCAGCGGCTCCGACACGGCAGCCGATCTGCCCATGGGGGCTGTCAATGCGCAGGAAAGCGCCGACATCGACACCTCCGGGATCATCGAGATGACGCTCGGCCCCGACGATGCCCCGGTCACGGTGATCGAATATGCCTCCTTTACCTGCCCGCATTGCGCGCGCTTTCACGAGAACCAGCTCAGACAACTGAAAGCCAACTATATCGATGCCGGAAAGGTCCGGTTCATCTATCGCGATGTCTTCTTCGACCGCTACGGGCTCTGGGCCTCGATCGTGGCGCGCTGTGGCGGGGAAGACCGGTTTTTCGGCATAACCGACCTGATCTATGCGCAACAGTCCGACTGGATCGGAGACGGGCAGGACCCCGTGCAGATCGCCAACAACCTGCGCCGGATCGGCAAGGTCGCCGGGCTGAGCGAAGACCGGCTCGATGCCTGCCTGAACGACGAAGACAAGGCGCAGGCGCTCGTGGCGTGGTATCAGGCGCATGCCGAGGCAGATGATATCCGCTCCACTCCGAGCCTGATCATCAATGGTCAGAAGCACGGAAACCTGTCATTCGGTGAGCTTTCCGGCATCATCGACGCGATCCTGGGCGAGGGATGACAGCCCCTCTTGCCGGCCTTCGGGTCATCGAGCTTGCCCGCATCCTCGCCGGTCCCTGGGCCGGTCAGACTCTGGCCGACCTTGGTGCCGAGGTGATCAAGGTGGAAAGCCCGGAGGGCGACGACACCCGCAACTGGGGCCCTCCCTTCATCGAGCGCGGGGGGGAACGCTCTGCGGCCTATTTCCATGCCTGCAATCGGGGAAAGTCCAGTATCGTGGCGGATTTTCGCACCTCCGAGGGCCAGGCGAAGGTGCGTGACCTCATCAAGGATGCCGACATCCTCATCGAGAACTTCAAGGTCGGCGGGCTACGCAAATACGGGCTGGATTACGACAGCCTCAAGGCGCTCAATCCGCGTCTGATCTACTGTTCCGTCACCGGCTTCGGCCAGGACGGCCCCTATGCCCATCGCGCGGGCTATGATTACATCATTCAGGGCATGTCCGGGCTGATGTCGATCACCGGAGAGCCCGAACGCCAGCCCCTCAAGGTCGGAGTGGCCATCACCGATGTCTTCACCGGGGTCTATGCGGCAACCGCCATTCTGGCCGCTCTGCATCAGCGCGAAAGCACCGGGCGCGGCCAGCATATCGACATGGCGCTGATGGATGTGGCCGTGGCGGTCACCGCCAATCAGGCCATGAATTACCTCTCCACCGATATGCCGCCCGGGCGTCTGGGAAATTTCCACCCCAATCTCTGCCCCTATCAGGTGTTTGACTGCGCTGATGGGTTCCTGATCATCGCAACCGGCAACGATGCGCAATACCAACGCCTCTGCAGCCTTCTGGGCGCGGAAGAACTGGCAGGTGACCCGCGCTTTCTGTGCAACGCGGACCGGGTTGCCCGGCGCGCGGAGTTGTCGGACCTGCTCACCCTGCGCACCCGAAGCTTCACCAGGGCGGACCTTCTGGCCGCCTGCGAGGCGGCAGGCGTTCCCGCCGGGCCGATCAATGATCTGGCCGAGGTCTTCGATGATCCGCAGGTCAGGGCGCGGGGCATGCAGATCGATCCGGAAGGCATCCCCGGTGTGCGCGCCCCTTTCCGTTTCTCGGATGCGGAGCTTGTGCTGGACAGGGCCTCCCCGAAGCTCGGAGGGCAGGACGAGCCTTGAAAGGTGCGCCTCCCCCTCCTTGGCAGGCTCACGCCGCTCGATCTTCATTTTGCCAAAAATACTCATTGCGGCGTCCGGATCTCGCGTTTCGGCTCCCGAGGGTGTCAGGCTAGTGTTCGCCACCTGACAGAAGGTGCCGCAATCCGAGGCGAGTGGTCGCGATGCGGCACGGAGCGGCCTTTGATCTTGTGCACGACACAGGGCCGCGCCCGACCTCGGGATGGCGCGCCAGGCTGTGTGTCGGGCGCTTTATGGTTCCACAACTGCCACAGGATTTCT
>SLDH01000122.1 GCA_007125415.1 Roseovarius sp. | reverse complement strand
CGGCAAGCAGCTTTTCGAGCCAGCCGATCCGCTCGGCCGGGGGCGTTGCCATCCAGCCGGGCAGCGCGGCCTTGGCGGCGGCAACAGCGGCATCGGTATCGACCTGACCACCAAGGCTGATCACCGCGCATTGCTCCTCGTTCGAGGGGTTGATCACGGGATGATCCGCAGGGCTGGCCGGATCGACCCAGGCTCCGTCAATATAGAACTGGCGCTTCTCGATCATGACTTTTCTCCTTTGATCGGGATGATGTTGTCTCGCGGACGATCACGTCTCCGCGAGCGTTGGCGGCACAGTGTCACTGCGCGTGTCAGGCCGCAAGGCATGGGATTTCATTTCTCACATTCCTATATAGGCTCTGCCGCGCGAGTCGTAACCTGTCGGAGGACAAACCATGCGTATCAATGACGAAATACCGAACCTGACAGTCACCACCGATCAAGGCAGCTTTGGGTTGCATGACTGGATCGGGGACAGTTGGGCGATCCTGTTCTCGCATCCCAAGGACTTCACCCCGGTCTGCACCACCGAGTTCGGTGCCGTGGCCCAGCTTGCCGAAGAGTGGGAGAAGCGCGGTACCAAGGTGATCGGTGTGAGCGTGGACGGTGTCGAGGATCACAAGAAGTGGAAAGGCGATATCGAAGCGGTCTGCGGTGCGCCCGCTGGCTTTCCGATCATCGCCGATGACGGGCTCGAAGTGTCGAAGGCCTTCGACATGCTGCCGGCCGATGCCTATCTGCCCGATGGGCGCACGCCCGCGGACAGCGCCACGGTGCGCAGCGTCTATATCATCGGGCCGGACAAGCAGGTGAAGCTGATGATGACCTATCCGATGACGGCGGGGCGCAACTTCGCCGAGGTGCTGCGCGCGCTCGACGCCCTGCAGACCGGCGCAAAGCACGGCGTGGCCACCCCGGCCGACTGGACGGTAGGGCAGGACGTGATCATCCCGCCCAGCGTGAGCGATGCCGATGCCACCGCGAAGTTCGGCAGTTTCGAGACTGTGCTGCCCTATCTGCGCAAGACGAAACTGCCCGGTTGAGGACGATGGCCCGGCCCTGGCAGGCTGCTGAAAATGAGCAGGGGCTGCGAAAGCCAGGGAAACTGTTCTTCCCCTCTGTTTGTGCAGCAAGAGGAGGGTGGCGCGGAACAGTTTCCCGTCCAAACCGCTTGGAGACAGAAGCGAGGCACTTTTTCAGCAGCCTGTTAGGCGATTTGTGAATCTCCTGAATGCAGACCCCGCATAGGGCTTGATTTGCGAATATGACCTTGGCTTTCGGGGCGCTCCGACAACCCGAACTGTCAGTGCTTTACCTTCTGTTCACCATGTCTATGCCCAATTCGCATCATTTTTCTGTGGCACCTTGCGCAAGATGTGAGTTCGCGAGGGTTCCATGCCCACCACCTATACGGACCAGTTCTTTCTGATCGACCCCTTCTCGCCGCCGCCCTTTGGCACGGCGATGAATTTCGCGCGCTACGACATCATCGACCAGAATGACGACGATCTCATCGGTCCGGGCGCCGGAGACACGATCGACGGGTCTCTCATCACCGCGTCCTATCCCGGTGACACGGTGACGGTGAACGTGCCGGGAGTGGGCAACGTCACCTATACCGGCGTGACCTTCTACCTTGCCAACGGTCAGCAGGTCTTCACACCGAATGACGGACAGGTCCTGGAGAACGGCACATTTGTCTCGTCGACCTGGGTCTCGTCTGAGGGCCCGATGCCCGTCAGCGATCTGGGCCCGCCCTGTTTCGCCGCCGGTACGCGGATCGAAACCGATCGGGGGCTCGTCCCGGTCGAAGAGATCGAGATCGGTGATATGGTCCTGACCCTCGATCACGGCTTCCAGCAGGTACGCTGGCACGGAACCCGCACAGTTGACGGGACCGGTCTGTTTGCACCGGTGCGCTTTGCGCCGGGTGTGCTTGGCAACGAGGCAGCGCTTCTCGTGTCGCCACAACACAGGATCCTCCTTTCGGGCTGGCGGGCCGAACTTCTTTTCGGCGAAGACGAGGTGCTTGTCGCCGCAACACATCTTGTCGACGGCGATCGCATCCATCGCGCCCCGACCCGCGCGGTAACCTATCATCATCTGATGTTCGACCGGCACGAGATCATCCTCTCCGAAGGCGTGGCGACGGAGAGCTTCCATCCGGGCGACTACATCATGGGCGATCCTGACCTTCTTGCGGAGATCGAGGCGATATTCCCCGAAATGATCGACCGCGATTGTGGCACCTGGCTGACGGCACGTCAGGTCGTCCGGGGCCGCGAGGCGCAGCTGCTGGTGGATGAGCTGTCAAACAGCAAAGGCGGGGATCGTGCTTCGGCTTACCACTTGTCTTGACCGCGCCGCTGGTGTGCAATCGCGGCAGACAGAAGCAAGGCGGCGCATTCCATGGACTGGCGAGATCAGGGCATTCTCCTCTCTACCCGAGCCCATGGCGAGAGTGCGGCCATCATAGAGGTTTTCACCCCCGATCACGGCCGCCATGCAGGCATCGTGCGTGGCGGTACGTCCCGCAGGCTGGCGCCCGTCCTGCAACCGGGAGCGCAGCTCGATCTGGCATGGCGCGCGCGGCTGGAGGCGCATCTGGGCAGCTTCACGCCCGAATTGATCCGCTCTCGCGCGGCGGCCTCCATGTCGGACAGGCTGTCGCTGGCGGGGCTGAACGCGGTCACCGCACTACTGCTCTTCGCGCTGCCAGAGCGCGAGGCGCATCCCGCGCTCTATGCAAGGACAGAAACGCTGCTCGATTTGCTGGGTCAGGTGGAGCTTTGGCCGCTGGCCTATCTTCACTGGGAACTGGCCCTGCTGGAAGAGATGGGCTTCGGGCTCGACCTGCGCGCCTGCGCGGTCCTCGGGGCGCAGGCAAACGACCTTGCCTTCATCTCGCCGCGTACGGGGCGCGCCGTCTCGGCCAAGGCGGCAGGGGAATGGGCCGACAGGCTGCTGCCCCTGCCGCCCTGTCTGGTGGGGCAGGGGCCTGCACCGGACGATGAGATTGCACGGGGCTTTGCGGTGACAGGACACTTTCTTCAATCACATCTGGCTCCTGCCCTTGGTGACAAACCCTTGCCAGCCGCGCGTGCGCGCTTTGTGGAGCGGTTCGCGCGGCGGGTCGGATTGTCCTGATATGCGCGACCTGACAGAAGAGTGACGCTCTGTCTTCGGCTATCTGAGCGCCAGCATCAGATCGACCAGCGATTCCATCGCCTCGGGGCCGGTGGCCGCCTCGCCACCATGCAGCGAGCGCATGCCGACGCTGGCGGCATAGAGTATCTGCGCCATTTCCGGGTTGCTCACCCCGCTTTCGCGCAGAAGTTCGGCCACCCGGTCCATCCGGTCACCATCGACGCGCGCGACTGTCTCATCCGCCTTGGCCCATGCGCGCAGGGCGGCATCCTCACGATCCGGCACGCCGAGCCATGCCGCGAGACGGCGCAGGCGGGCCACGGGTGGTCCCTCCTCATCCTCCGGGGGCTCTGCGCGGATTTCCCATGCCGCCAGAAGTTGCGCGTGAAAATCGGGCACATCCTTGAAATGCCAGTAGAACGAGCCCTTGGTTGTGCCGAGCCGCCGCGCCAGCGGTTCGGCTTTCAACGCTTCGGGGCCATCCTCGGCGAGCGCCGCGAATCCTTGTGTTATCCATGCCTCCCGGGTGAGGCGGGGTCTGGTTTTCTTCGTCATACAGTCCAGATACGCCTGCGCATGGTGATGCTCAATCCCCTGTCGGGCATTTGAGCCCGCCACACAGTGCTAGCTGGACGGTTTGCGCGGGGATTGGCCGACGCGACCTGAGGCATTGCCTGATTTCCGCAATACCCGCCGCTTTTCCAGGCATCGCGCAAGGTTTGGGCAGCAGTACTCGGGCTTTGACAATTCCGCCCAGGCCGGTGATGAAGCAAGTGACCCCTCTCGCTTGCCACCGGTGCCCCATGCCGCCCCATGCCGCCTTCCCGATTGCCCCGCTGCCCCTGGTGCCGATCACCGGAGATGAGGCCGGCCATACTGTTGGCCGAATCTTCTGTTTGGGGCGCAATGATGCTGCCCATGCTGCCGCATTGGGCAATGAGAAAGATCGGGACGCGCCCTTCTACTTCACCGGATCGGCGCCGGCGGTCTGCAGGCGCAGGACAAGAACAAGCGCCGCCCGTGGCGGCTGGGCAAGGATTTCAATGACGACTGGTCCTCACCGGAGGCAAAGCTGTGACTGACAAGGAGGTTCAGATGAAAACCGGGCAAGATGCTGCAACCGATTCGCAGGGTGCCGCAAAGTACATCGGCGCCAGGCCACCCGAATTCGGCCTTGACGAAATCGGGGAAATCGCAAGGGAGCGTTTTGGCATAACCGGCACGCCCCGTCCGCTTTGGGGAGAGCGGGATCAGAATTTCGCCCTTCTGGCCGAAGCCGGTCCTTCCCATGTGCTGAAAATCTCGAACGCGCTGGAAGACCCGCAGGACCTTGACCTGCAGTTGCGCGCATTGCTGTGGCTTGAAACGGTCGCTCCGGACTTGCCCGTACCGCGCCTGCGGCGAACATCGGAGGGTGAGTTGTGCACCCGCGTCGGAAACGCCGAAGGGCAAGAACATACGGTGCATTGCATCACGATGCTCGACGGTGTGCCATTCGAAGAGGCCCGAACCGACCCGGCGGCCCTCGCATCGGTGGGGGCCATGGCCGGATGGGTCACGGCTGGTCTTTCCGGCTTCTTTCATCCGTCTGCAGGCCATGCGCTGTTCTGGGACCTACGCCATATCAACGCATTCGAACATCATGCTGCAAAGATCCCCGATCCCGCCATCGCCCGCGCGGTCGAGGCCGAGATCCGGCATTTCCAGACCAGTGCAGGACCGGCGCTTTCCGGATTGCGCGCGCAGATCATCCATCATGACATCAATCCTTCCAATGTACTGGCGGATCCGCTTGACCCGACACGGATCACCGGTGTTGTGGATTTTGGGGATGTCCTGCACGGGCCCATAGCGCTCGATGCTGCCGTCGCGGCGCTGGAAATGGCGCGGGTAGAGCGTGATGCTCTTGAGGGTGCTGCGGTGGTTCTCGCCGGATATGACAGCGCGATGCCGCTTGTCGAGCGCGAGATCGACCTGATCCCGGATCTGATGCTCGCTCGGGCGGCCCTGGGCCTGCTGATTGGTGTGACCCGGATCGAACATGAAATCACCTCGACGATCGACCAGGATTATCAGGAAATGTACCTCCCCGCCTTTGACCGGCTTCTGACCGTCGGGCGCGATACCATGCGGGATCGGTTTCGCTCCGCCTGCTGTTTCCCACGTCATACGCCCTTGCACCCGGTGATGACTGCGGACAGTGCCGCGCGCACGCACGCCCTGAAAGAGCGCCGCCATGCCGTTCTGGGGCGGGCGCTTCCGCTCACCTACGACACTCCGCTTCATACCGAAAAGGGGGAGGGTGTGTGGCTCTATGACATTGATGGCCGCCCGCATCTCGATTGTTACAACAATGTGGCCCATGTCGGCCATTGTCACCCCCATGTGGTGCGTGCCCTGAGCCGGCAGGCGGCCACGCTCAACACCAATTCGCGATATCTCTTCGACAGCGTTGTCAGCTATGCGGAACGGCTTGGTCAGACGATGCCCGGCGACCTCGGGGCCTGTCTGTTTGTCAATTCTGGAAGCGAAGCGGTGGATCTCGCCTTGCGCATGGCTCGCTCGGTGACGGGCCAGAGCGGCATCCTCGCGATCGAGGATGCCTATCACGGTATCACCGTCGAGAGCGATGCGATCTCCCCAAGCAATGACTGGGATCGCCTGGATACTGGTCAGCGCCCGCATGTTTCCGTGACGCGGCCTGATATCGAGATGATCATCAACCCCGATGTCGTTCGGGGCCGCTACAGGTCCGGAACGCCGGATCTGGCAGAATGCTACGCCGCCGATGCCGACCGTGCAATCGCCGCTCTGGCCGCCGCAGGGCACCCCGTCGGGTCTTTCACGATGGATTCCGCCTTCAGCTCACACGGGATTCTGGATGTGCCGGAAGACTATGTGAGCGCTGTCGCGCGCAGGGTCGGGGCCGCTGGCGGAATGATCATCGCGGATGAGGTG
>SLDH01000109.1 GCA_007125415.1 Roseovarius sp. | reverse complement strand
GCGCCCCACCCTGGGTGGGCGCCTAGGTCCGCTAGGGCGACTCTGCTTTATGGCAGCCAAGCCGCTTTGACCGTCATGCTTTTTGCAACGTCGCCATGCGCCCTCCCGGGGGGAGGGTCGGGCGCCGCCCGGGCTGGGCGCCCGGACGAGACAGTGGGGCAGGCGTGGCGCGCAACAGGTTTCCGGCTCAAGGCGCTTGAAGGGGCAGCCCGAAAGCCGCCCCCCCCCTGCTCGACAGGATACTCTCAACGCTGCGCGACGCGGTAGCCATGCTGGCGCAGGCAGGAACTTGTAAACAGCGTTACGGGTTGATTGCGCGACCTGTCCCGAAAGCGCACCGCACAATGCCGGGGCAAGGCGCGAATATCGACATTGCTGCGTTGCAGGCAGCGCGCCGAATAGCCGCGCACCTTATGGCCCTGAAGGGTGGCAGCGGTCCGGCACCGTCCGGGCAGCGCATGAGCGTGGCGCGCCTTGCGTCTCTCGCGGGTCAGGTTGCCCTGCCCCTGATCACTGTATTGCCAATGGTAATTCTGCCCATGGCCATGCTGTTTGCGCGGTTTCGATTTACGGTCATTCTGGTTGGAGATGGCAGCGCCGATGATGGCAAGCGTGGCGATACCTGCGATCCATTTGGCAATGTCGTCGCTGTTTCCCGCTGCGGCAGCGCGCGCATTGAGGCCGGTAATGGCGAGGGCCGAGGCGAGGATGATGGCAATGAACTTGCGATGCATGGGGCTGGTCCTTTCGGGTGATGGCGGGGATCGACCTGATGCCGGAAAGATGCTGCGGCCCCTTCCGGACAGGCAATAACCGGGCCGCGCTATCGGATAGCGCTCATCTTCAACCCCGATGGCGCCCCTCAGTTATTGAATAGCCGGGCAGATGCGCGCATGCTCGCGGCCATGACACGCCCAAGTCTCATCTTCCTTGTCCCGATGCTGTTCATGGCAACGGCCGCGCAGGCGCAGGCCAGCTGCGCGGCCGAATACAAGGCCAAACGCGACACACCTTTCGAATTGCATTACGATGTGGCGCAGATCAGCGGCCCCTGCACCATGAGCAATGCCGAGACGCAGCTACGCAAGAAGCTGGCCCGCGAGGGGCTTGTCCTGCTCAAGGTGCTGTCAGTGAAGGAGAGTTAGGGTTTGAGCGAGTCAAACGGCCCTGCCTTTGAGGCGCGCCGCTCGGGCACGCGGGTGGTGCTTTGGGGCATTGCGGCCATCGTCCTGATCCTTGTTCTCACGGCGGTGATGCTGTTTTTCAACCTGCCGGATGCCGGCGCGTTCAATGCGCGGGTAGAGCGGATCTTCGTTGAAAACGATGCGCTGACATCGGATGCCGAAATCAGGCTTCTGGAAATCCTCGCCCTCTCCGGCACCGCCTTCTCCGAAACACTGGTCAGCTACCGCATGGTGATCTTCGTGCTCCTGGTCTTCGCCACATCCTTGCTGGTCGCCGCGCTCTTTTTTCTGGTTATGCTGGTGTCGCTCAATCGTCGCATGGCCCAGATCGAGCGGGCGGGCATTCAGGTCAGCAGCCTTCTGATCAGCCGCGAGGAAAAGACGGTCTACCTCAACAATATGGGCTTCCAACTGACCGATGCCGCGATGGAGACACTGGCTGTTCTGGCCGAGGCGCGAATGGATGATGATATCCTCTCGGGCGCCGAGCTCGAAGCCGTCATCTCGGGCCGCAACAGCGCCGATTGCGATGAAGCGGCAGGGGCCACGCGGATCAAGCGCCTGCGCGACGCGCTGGGCAACCAGATGGTCAGCGCCCTTCTCGTCAAGAACATCGCGCGCAAGGGCTACATGCTGGCCATCGACAAGGATGTGATCAAGATGATCTGAGCCATGGCCCGCGCCGGGTCAAGGGCGCGGCCTGCCGATTTTTCTTTTCTTCAAGAGTGATTCGGTCTAACGCTGATACCGCTTCGGTCCGGGCGTTATCAGCGTCTGGATAATAGGGAACGTGGTGCGTTCGGGCATACCCGAGCAATTCCGCGACTGCCCCCGCAACTGTAGGCGGAGAGCGAAGCCGGACAACGTCACTGCCGCGAAAGCGGTGGGAAGACCCGGCCAAGCATTGACCCGCAAGTCAGGAGACCTGCCGAAGTGATCACCCTATCCGGGCGCGGGGCGCGTCGTGGATAACGGATTCTTCCGTCGTGGTGGCATTTTGCACCGCTGGCGGAGTCCGATCTCCGTCAGCCTGTCACAGGCTCCCGCTGATATCAGCGGACGGAGGATCACATCATGACACAGCGCGCTCTTGCCGCTCTACTGACCACAACATCTCTCATCGCAGCCCCTGCCCTCGCTCAGGAAGGCGAATTGTTCGATCTGGGGCAGATCGTGCTCTCGACCAGCCTTTCCCCTGTCGAACGGGGCCGGACCGGTGCTACCGTTGAGGTGCTCGAGGGGCGCGATGCCGGTGGCAATGACAACCGCGTGATCGACCGTCTGGTGCGTCTGCCGGGCGTCAACCTCACCTCGAATGGCGGGCTCGGCGCGCTCGCCGGCCTTCAGGTGCGGGGCCTGCCCGCGCGCTATGTCACGGTGCGCATCAACGGGATCAACGTGATGGACCCATCGGGCACGCAGAACCAGTTCAACTTCGGCGGGTTCACCGCAGCGGGTGTGGACCGGATCGAGCTTCTGAAAGGCTCGCAATCGGCGCTCTACGGCTCCGAGGCGATCGGCGGTGTCGTCAACATCACCACGTTCCAGCCAACGAAGCTCGGGTTTTCAGGGCAGGCGCAGGTGGAGGCGGGCAGTTTCGACACCTATTCAGGCTCGCTCAGCGTCGGCTACAAGGGCGAGCGGGGCAAGGTGGCGCTCAGCTATGGCTATGTCGAAACCGACGGCATATCGGCGCAAAGCTTCAACACCGAAAAGGACGGGTTCGAACAAACCACCGTCGTTCTGACCGGTGAATACGACCTCACCGACACGCTGACACTGGGCGGCGCGCTCTATTACCGCGATGGCGATGTGGAGATCGACCGCAGCAGCTTTGCCAATGATTTTACCGGCGAGATCTTCTCGACAGAGCGGGGCGCGCGTGTCTTCGCCAACTGGCAGACCGGCGCCGTGACCCATGAGTTCAGCTACGGCTATTACGACATCGACCGTAAAGACCCCGGAGGTGCCACCACGCGCTTTCAGGGCGACAGGCAGACCTATTCCTACACCGGCAGTGCCGGGTTGAACCCGATGACGGTTCTCAACTTCGGCATCGAACATGAGCGGGAAGAGATCGATTCCGGCGTGACCCAGGGCTCGGAAAAGACCACATCCTATGTGGCAGAACTGCTCCTGAGCCCGACGGCGCAATTCGATATATCGGCCGCGCTGCGCTATGATGACAATTCGGATTTCGGCGGCGAGACCACGGGTCGCATCGCGGCAGTCTGGCGGCCCGTGGAGGATCTGGCCTTTCGCGCAGTTATCGGCACAGGCTATCGCGCGCCTTCGCTTTTCGAGCGGTTTTCCAGTTTCGGCGACCCGAACCTCAAGCCCGAAACCAGCATCAGTTACGAGTTGGGGGTTGAGCGAACGCTTGGCGATCTGGGATACCTCCGGGCGACGTTTTTCTACACCGAGATCGACGATCTGATCGACTTCGATGGTGCGGCCACGGCCTGTAACAGCGGCTTTGGCTGCTACAATCAGGTATCGGGCAAGACCAAGTCGCGGGGTGTGGAGCTTTCGGGCGAGTATGCCATCAACCCATCCCTGTCCATCTACGGGGCCTATACCTTCACCAGCGCCAAGACCGACGGGGAGCGCCTGACCCGCACGCCCAAGCACGACACGGTGCTTGGCCTGTCCGCGCAATTTTCCGACAGGCTTTCGGGCTATTTCGACGCGCGCCATGTGGCAAACGTGAAGCCGAGCCCCTTCGCGCCGCCGGATAACAAGGTGGGTGATTACACGGTGGTGGGCGCGGGCCTTTCCTATACTGTGAGCGACAGGGCAGAACTTTACCTCAGGGTCGAGAACCTCTTTGACGAAGATTACGAGACAGCAGGCGGCTTCAACCAGCCGGGGCGCGCGGCCTATGTGGGGGTCCGTGCGAGCTTCTGACCGGATAGGAACGGCCGCGCGCGCCGTGGTGGCGTGCGTGGCGCTGTCCTTTGGCGGGGCGGCGCTTGCCGATGCGCCCTCCGCCGCGCCTCAGCGCGTCGTCTCGATCAACCTCTGCACCGATCAACTGGCGATGATGCTGGCAGGCGAAGGGCAGCTTCTTTCGGTGTCGCGCATCGCCTTTGATCAGCAGGTCTCGCCCATGGCGGAAGAGGCGCGAGCCTACATCAGGAATTTCGGTCAGGCCGAAGAGGTGTATATGCTGCGCCCCGATCTGGTGCTGGCCGGGACCTTCACCCCGAGCCATACCGTCAGGATGCTGGAAGGCCTCGGCATTCCGGTGGTGCGCTTTGACATCACCTCGTCGCTCGACGGTGTGCGCGACCAGATCGCGAAGATGGGCGAGGTGCTGCACCGGCAAACGGCTGCGGCCCATCTGATCGCCGATTTCGATGCGCGGCGTGCGGCGCTGGAAGAAGAGCGCGGCGAGCGCCCCAGCGCCATGCTCTATTATGCCAATGGCTATACCTCGGGCGAGCAGTCTCTGGCCAATGACATCCTCGAGCTTGCCGGTTTCAGCAATGCGGCGGTGGCCGCGGGCTATGAGTGGGGCATGAAGATGCCGCTCGAGGTGCTGGCGCTCAGCGAGCCCGACCTCGTCATCACCACGCGGCCCTATCCCGGCGGCTCGCGCGCCGAGGATGTGATGCAGCACCCGGCTGTCATGGCGCTCAACGGCAACAGCGCCTCCACCACGGTAACCGATCATGACTGGGTCTGCGGAACGCCCTTCGTGCTGCGCGCCGCCGAGCGGCTGGCGGAAGTGCGCCGCGAGATGGCAAGCGCCGCGCAATGACCCGCAGCAACACCATGACGCGGGTGATGCTGCCGCTGATCGCGGCGACCCTCGTGCTTTTCTGCGCCTCCATGCTGATCGGCCCGGCGCGGATGAGCCTCGGCGATAGCCTCTCGGCGCTTTTTGCCGGCGGGGAAAGCCCGATGGCCCTTGTCATGCGCGAGATTCGGCTGCCGCGCGCGCTCCTCGCGGTGATGATCGGCGCAAGCCTCGGCCTTGCGGGGGCGGCGATGCAGGGCTATCTGCGCAACCCGCTGGCCGAGCCGGGGCTGATCGGCGTGTCGGGCTCGGCAGCGCTCGGCGCGGTGCTCGCCATCCAGACAGGTCTTGCAGCCAGCTTCGCCCTCGGCCTGCCGCTTGCCGCACTCGCCGGCGCGCTGATCAGCGTGCTGCTGGTGATGGCGCTGGCCGGACCACGCGGCACCTCGCTCACGCTGATCCTTGCGGGCATCGCTGTCTCGGCGCTCGCGGCCGCGCTGACCTCGCTGGTGCTGAACCTCTCGCCCAATCCCTTTGCCGCAAGCGAGATCGTCTTCTGGATGATGGGCTCGCTGGCTGATCGTTCGATGACCCATGTCTGGCTGGCCCTGCCGCTGATGGTCCTGGGCTGGGCGCTGCTCGCGGGGCTGGGCCGGGGGCTCGATGCGCTGACACTGGGCGAGGATGCGGCGCAAGCCATGGGCATCCGCCTCACCCGCCTGCGGCTGATGCTCGTCATCGGCACGGCCTGCGTGGTGGGCGCCGGCACGGCCGTGGCCGGGGCCATCGGATTTGTCGGGCTTGTGGTGCCGCATATCCTGCGGCCGCTGGTGGGGGCCCGGCCCTCCAGCCTGCTCTGGGCCTCGGCGCTGGGTGGCGCTGTCATGCTGCTCCTGGCGGATATCGCCGTGCGCCTGATCCTGCCCGAGCGCGACCTGAAGCTCGGGGTGCTCACGGCCATCGTCGGCGCGCCGCTCTTCCTGCATCTGATCCTCAAGCTGCGCAAGGAGCGGATATGAGCCTGCTCGCCCTCTCGGGCTTTTCCATCGGCCTGCAGGGCCGCAGCGTGCTGCGCGATGTTTCCTTCAGCATCGGCCCGGGTGAGTTTGTCGGGCTGATCGGCCCCAATGGTGCGGGCAAGACCAGCCTGATGCGCGCGGCCCTGGGGCTGATCCCCTCGCAGGGCACATCCTCGCTCCTGCAACTTTCCGAGGCCGCGCGCGCGCGCGCCGTCGCCTGGATGCCGCAGGCGCGGGAGATCGCCTGGCCCGTGACCGTGGAAATGGTTGTGATGCTGGGGCGCATGCCGCATATGGCCGGACTCACACCGTCCGAGGCCGATCATGAAAAGGTCGGCGAAGCCCTTCAGCGCATGGATCTCGACGGCTTTCGCCACCGCCCGGCAACCCAGCTTTCAGGGGGCGAGCAGGCCCGTGCACTCATCGCCCGTGCCCTGGCGCAGGACACCCCGCTCCTGATGGCGGATGAGCCCATCGCCGGGCTGGATCCGGCGCATCAGATCTCGACAATGCAGGCCTTTGCCGCACAGACCGCCGAGGGGAAATCCGCGCTCGTGTCCCTGCATGATCTTGGCCTCGCGGCGCGCCATTGCACGCGGCTCATCATGCTGGGCGACGGCCGGTTGGTCGCCGATGGCCCGCCAACCGAGGTACTGACGCCCGAGCGCCTCGCCCATGTCTTCGGGATCACCGCCTGGTTCCGCGAAACCGAGGACGGCCCCGTCTACCAGCCCCTCGAGGTGATCCGGTGACATCGCTTATGCTCGCGCGCCCCTGGCTCGAGTTCGACCTCGGCGCGCCCTGCCGCGTGCTCAGCTGGTCGCTCAACCGGCCCGGCTTCGTGACCGCTGATCGCATTGTCTGGCGTGAGGTGCGCAACGCCGATCTGCCCCCCGAGCTGGACGTGGGCACATGGTTCGCGCAAGCCCTCTCGGCGCGCGGCTGCGCCGAGGCGGTTGGATTTCTAACGTCCCGCGACATCCGCTGCTTTCACCACCACCGCCACAGCACGGAAGGCATCACGGCCGAGGCGGTGGCCACGGTGGGCCTCTCCAATGCCGAGCGGATCGGCACAAGGCTGGACCGAACGGGCACCGACTGGGGCACGATCAATGTGGCGCTCAAGCTCGATGCGGCGCTCAGCGACGCCGCGCTGATCGAGGCCTTGAGCATCGCCGTCGAGGCCCGCACCGCCGCGGTGATGGAAACAGGCCACAGCCTGCCCACAGGCATCGCTACCGGAACAGGCACCGATTGCGTGGCAGTGGCCGCCGCGCCGGGCGATACCGCCTTCGCCGGCCTGCACACGGCGATCGGCGAAGCCGCAGGCCGCGCGGTCTACAGCGCCGTCCTTGCCGGCGCCAATGAATGGATGCAAACCGTCCGGCGCGACGGCTGAGGCCTAGACAGCCTCCTTGAGGCTTTCTTCCAGATAGATTTCGCGCAGCCGCGTTGCATGGGGCCCCGGCGTGCCATCGCCAATGGCCACCCCATCGATCTCCACCACCGGCATGACAAAGGTGCTGGCCGAGGTCACGAAAGCCTCATCCGCCGCCTTCGCCTCGTCGATGGTGAAATTGCGCTCTTCCACCTCCATCTGCGCCTCGCGGGCATAGCGCAGCACGGCAGCCCGGGTGATCCCGTGCAGGATGTCGTTGGAAAGCCCGCGCGTGATGATCCGGTTGCCCTTGATGATATAGGCATTGTTCGAGGTGCCTTCGGTCACATAGCCATCCTCGATCATCCAGGCATCATCGCATCCTGCCTTCTTGGCCATCATCTTGCCCATGGACGGGTAGAGAAGCTGCACCGTCTTGATATCCCGCCGCCCCCAGCGCTCATCGGCAATGCTGATCACCTTGATGCCGGTGCGCGCCATCGGGCTGTCGGCGAGGCCCGGCTTGCTCTGGGTGAACAGCACCAGCGTCGGTTTCACCTCTTCGGGGTCGGGAAAGGCGAAATCGCGGTCAGGTGCGGCGCCGCGCGTGATCTGCAGATAGACCAGCCCTTCCTCGATCCCGTTGCGGCGCACCAGCTCGCGGTGGATCTCCAGCAGATCGTCGAACGCATCTGGTCTGTCCATGTCAAGCTCGCGGAGCGACCGCTCGAGCCGCCTTGCATGGCCGGCAAAATCGATGAGCTTGCCCTGAAGCACGCTTGTCACCTCATAAACACCATCCGCCATCAGAAACGCCCGGTCAAAGATCGAGACCTTTGCTTCGTTCTCCGGCAGGTATTCACCATTCACATAGACAGTTCGCATGCTTTCATCCCCATAATTCCGGCGCAGGCGGATGCACCCCGGCCTCATCGAAAAGAAGCGGCACCTCCCGATCCTCCGCCAGCAGAAGCGGGCCGTCGAGGTCGGTCACCATAGCGCCCTGTGCCACCAGCGTTGCCGGGGCCATCGCGAGCGAAGAGCCCACCATGCAACCCACCATCACCTTGTATCCCTCCGCAAGGGCCGCCGCGCGCAGGCCGAGTGCCTCGGTCAGCCCGCCGGTCTTGTCGAGCTTGATATTGACCACATCATACTTGCCCCGCAAATGCGGCAGGCTGGCGCGGTCATGACAGCTTTCGTCGGCGCAAACGGGCAAGGGGCGTTCCATGTCACGCAGGGCCTCGTCCTCCCCTGCCGGCAAGGGCTGCTCCACCAACGCCACACCAAGGCGCACCAGATGCGGCGCCAGGTCGGCATAGACCTCCGGCGTCCAGCCTTCATTGGCATCCACGATGATGGTCGCATCGGGCGCCCCCGCGCGCACCGCCTCGACCCGCGGCATGTCATCGGGCGTGCCCAGCTTGATCTTCAGAAGCGGCCGAAAGGCATTTGCCGCCGCCTGCGCGCGCATCTTTTCCGGGGTGTCTAGCGAGAGCGTATAGGCGGTGATCTCTGGCCCCGGCGCGTCCAGACCAGCGAGTTCCCAGGCGCGCCTGCCCGCGCGCTTCGCCTCCAGATCCCAAAGCGCGCAATCAACAGCATTGCGCGCCGCCCCCGCAGGCAACAGGTCCTGAAGCGCCGCGCGGTCACAATCCTCCGGCAACCCATCGACCTGCGCCGTCACGCTCTCGAGCGTCTCATCATAGCGCGCATAAGGCACGCATTCGCCCCAGCCCGTCACATCGCCATCGCTCACCCGAACCGTCAGCACCCTGGCCTCGCTGCGCGACCCCCGCGAAATCGTGAAGACCTGCGCCAGCCTGAAGACATCCCGTGTGACCGTAAACCGCAAAGCGCCGCTCCTTCTTCATTTTGCCCGAAATACTCCCGCCGGAGGCGTCTGCCGGTTGCCACGGGCGCGCCGGTCAGATCCCCGCGATGGCATCCACAAGCTTTTCCGCCCCATAACGGTAGGGGTCCGTCGCGGGCAATCCCATCTCCGCCTCGACCTGCGCCAGATAGGCCTTCGCCTCCGCCTCGGGCATATGCTGCGTGTTGATCGACACGCCCACCACGACACAATCCGGATTGGCCACCTGCGCGATGGGCAAGGCGGTGTCGCGCAATTGCTGCAGGCTGGGCAGGGCATAATCCGGCAACCCGCGCATATGGCTCCGCGTGGGCTCATGGCACAGGATCAGAGCATCCGGCTGGCCCCCATGGATGAGCGCCATGGTCACCCCGGAATAGCTCACATGATAAAGGCTGCCCTGCCCTTCGATGAGATCCCAGTGATCGGGCTCGTTATCCGGGGTGAGCCATTCGATCGACCCGGCCATGAAATCGGCGATCACCGCATCGAGCGGCACCCCGTCACCAGTGATCAGGATGCCCGTCTGCCCGGTCGCCCGGAAACTGGCCTTCATGCCCCGCGCGACCATGTCGCGCTCCATGCAGAGCGCCGTGTACATCTTGCCGACCGAGCAATCCGTGCCCACCGCGAGACACCGCTTGCCGCTGCGCTTCTTGCCATCGGCAATGGGATACTTCACCGAAGGCACCCGCACATCATGCAGCTTGCGCCCGGTCGCCTCGGCCACTGCCTTGAGATCGGGCTCGTCCCGCAGCAGGTTGTGCAGGCCCGAGGCAAGGTCGAACCCTTCCTCCATGGCCATCACCAGCACCTTCTTCCATGCCTGGCTGATCACGCCGCCCCGGTTGGCCACCCCGATCACCAGCGTCTTCGCGCCCGCGGCCTTCGCCTCGGCCAGGGTCATGTCCGTGAGGCCCAGATCGGCGCCGCAGCCGGGCAGGCGGATCTGGCCCAGTGCAAATTCCGGCCTCCAGTCGCGGATGCCGATGGCCACTTTCGCGGCCAGCATGTCGGGCGCATCGCCCAGGAACAGAAGATAAGGATGTTCGATCATGGCGCAGCCCCCCGGACAGAATCACTCGTGCGTCAGATATACTGACGCATTCCACGCGATGTCATGTCGAAATGGCAGATATTACTGCGCTTCGCGCAAGACTATTCGGTCAACGGTCAAGTTTCAGGCAGATTCTTCAGCGTGGTCAGGCACCCGGCGCGACAGGCCTTGCCTCCACCGCCCGGCCGCTCCCCGGAAGCCCGCAGCCTTCGCCGCGCCACTACAATGCTGCACGTGCAAAATCACCTTGCGAAACCTGCGCCCATTGGCTAGCGACAGCCCTGATCACAGCCCATCTGACCTGACCGGAGAGACCTGTCATGAGCTTCCGCCTGCAACCCCCCACCCCCGCCCGCCCCAACCGTTGCCAGTTGTTCGGCCCGGGCTCCAATGTGAAGCTCTTCGAGAAGATGGCCGGTTCTGCGGCCGATGTGATCAATATCGATCTGGAAGACAGTGTCGCACCCTCCGACAAGGACGTCGCCCGCCGCAACACCATTGCGGCCATCAATGAGGTGGACTGGGGCAGGAAGACCCTGAGCGTGCGCATCAACGGGCTCGATACGGGCTGGTGGTACCGCGATGTCGTGGACCTGCTGGAACAGGCCGGAGACAGGCTGGACCAGATCATGATCCCCAAGGTCGGCTGCGCGGCGGATGTCTATGCGGTGGATGCGCTGGTCACCGCCATCGAACGGGCGAAGGCCCGCCCGAGGCCCATCGGCTTCGAGGTGATCATCGAAAGTGCCGCCGGCATCTCCCATGTGGAAGAGATCGCCGCCTCCAGCCCCCGCCTCTCTGCGATGAGCCTTGGCGCGGCTGATTTCGCCGCCTCCATGGGCATGGCCACCACCGGCATCGGTGGCACGCAGGAGACCTATTACATGCACCACGAAGGGGCGAAATACTGGGCCGATCCGTGGCACTGGGCCCAGGCTGCCATCGTTGCGGCCTGCCGGACCCATGGCATCCTGCCGGTGGACGGGCCTTTCGGGGATTTTTCGGATGATGAGGGCTTTCGCGCGCAGGCGCTGCGCTCGGCCACGCTCGGCATGGTCGGCAAATGGGCGATCCACCCCAAACAGATCGCCCTGGCCAATGAGGTCTTCACCCCCTCGGAGGCCGCCGTGACGGAAGCGCGCGAGATCCTCGCCGCCATGGAAGAGGCCAAGGCCCGCGGCGAAGGGGCCACCACCTACAAGGGACGGCTGGTGGACATCGCCTCCATCAAGCAGGCCGAAGGGATCGTCCGCCAGATCGAGCTGATCAACGGCTGAGCGGCGTCAGGCCGCCGGAAGGTGGCCGGTCTTCACCCAGATCAGGCAGCCTTCCTCCGAGTAGGGCGCATGTTGCGACAGGTGCGGGCTGCGCAGCCAGGTGCCTTCGGGATAGCTTCCGTGCTCATCGGCGAAGGTGCCTTCAAGCACGAAAATCTCCTCGCCGCCCCAATGCCGATGCGGCTCGAACCGCGTTCCGGGTGCCCAGCGCACCAGCGCGACGCTCTCGTTTCGGGCCTCATGCAGCGGCAGGACCGACAGGCCCTCCACCATGCCCGGCCTGAATTCGGCGCGGCGCGTGTCGATGCTGAACTGCGCGCGGTCATCCTCGGCGAATTGATGCAGTTTCACGAAGATCGTGCAGCCCGGTCCGGTATGCGGCTTGTGCGCAGTGCCGATCGGATTGCGGACATAGGAGCCCGCAGGATAGTCCCCGCTCTCGTCCGAAAACACACCCTCCAGCACGAGAAATTCCTCGCCCCCGTCGTGGCGATGCGCGTCAAAGAACGAATGCGGCGCGAAGCGCACGAGGCTGGTGGCGCGCGCCACCTCCCCGCCGATCCGGTCCAGCATCATGCGCTCCACACCCGCCGCAGGCGAGGCAACCCATTCGCGATCCTGCGGTCTGATGACAACCTTCCGGGAAAAATCCGCATTCAGATACATGCTAACGCACCTCCGCCGCGCATGGCCGAACGGCCCGCCGGCATCATTTGACGATCACATAGACCTTCCGGGTCGTCTCGGCGATGTCCCAGCGCCCGGTCCAGCCTTTCGGCAGCGTCACCACCGTTCCGGCCCCGATCTCGGTCACGGCCCCCGAAGCGTCGGTGATCGTGCCGGCCCCGCTCAGGATGGTAGCCACTTCGGTATCCGCGCGATCCACCACCGGCCAGCCGCCGGGCGTGCATTCCCAGATACCCACGGCGATCCCGTTCATGTTGGAAATCTCCCGCACCGAGATCTGCGGATCGCCGCTATCGGCCCCGGCACGCTGGCCCGCCGGGGTCAGTTCCATATCCGCGGCACCGTAAATCGAAGGAATATCCATGTCTTTGTCCTCATCATGCTTGATCGTCCGGCACTATCCCGGAGCGAGCCCGACAGTTCAACATGCTGCATCTTCATTTTGCCAAAAATACTCAACCCCGCCAGCGAACGAGCGCACCGGGAGGGCGCGCTCGAGATGATGGGGGAATGTCGCCTCAGGCCCTGTCACCGCCGGGGCGCTGCGCCGGGAGGATCAGGCGTTGGGCAGGATGACGATCTCCACCCGGCGGTTCTGCGCGCGCCCCTCGGGTGTCAGGTTCGAAGCCACTGGCTGGTCCTCTCCCCGGCCGAAGGTCCGGATGCGCCCGTAGGACACGCCGTTGTCCCTCAGCACATCGGCCACGGCGTTGGCGCGCCGCTCCGACAGGCCCTGGTTATGCGCCGCCGAGCCGGTGCTGTCCGTATGGCCGACCACCTGCACCGTCGTGTCGGGATAACTCTGCAGGCTGGCGGCCACCCGAGCGAGATCGCTGCGCAGCCCCGGCTGCACGGTGGCGCTGTCCACGGCAAAGAGGATGTCCTGCGGCATGGTCACGATCAGCCGGTCACCGGTATTGGTGATGTCGATATCGTCATTGCGAAGGCTGTCGCGCAGTTCCCGCTCCTGCCGGTCGAGCGCATTGCCGATGGCAGCCCCCCCGGCCGCGCCCAGAAGCCCGCCCACAAGCGCGCCGCCGGCCTTGTTGTCGGCCACAGCCGCGCCGGTGGCCGCCCCGACAAGCCCGCCGATGATCGCGCCGCTCTGGGTTCTGCGGTTGTCACTTCCTCCATCATGTCCGGGGTCCGTGCAACCTGCAATGATCAGCAGGGACGCACCTGCCAGAAGAAAGGGGGATTTAAGCCGTGTCATGTCTCGTGCCTCTTTGCTTGTTTGCCCGCTTATGTCGCGTTTATCCTGATGATAAGCAATAACACGCCGCATCCCAAGTTCTTTCGGGGGCCTGCTCGGCAGTATTTTGCGCAAATGCAGTTCGGTCACGCCTCCGCGCGCGCACTCTCCCGTGCGAGGATGGCCCGCTTCAGCGGCAAGCCCCAGTGATACCCTCCCAGCGCGCCGGATTTGCGCAGCACCCGATGACACGGAATGAGCAGGCTGACCGGGTTGCGCCCCACCGCATTGCCCACAGCGCGCACGGCCCGCGGCGCACCGATGGCGCTTGCGATATGGCCATAACTGCTCACCTGCCCCGAGGGGATCTGCAAGAGCGCTTCCCAGACCTTGATCTGGAAGGGCGCACCGATCAGGTAGAGTGGCGCCGTGCCTCGCCCGGCGTCCACCTGCCCGAGGGCCATCTCCACCCAGGGGCGCAGCATTCGCGCATCCTCGACAAATCGCGCCTCGGGCCAGCGCGACCTCAGATCGGTCATCGTGGCATCCGCCCCGATCTCCCCGGCAAGGCCGATCCCGCAAATCCCTTTCTCGGTCCCCATGACGAGGCTCGGGCCGAACGGGCTGTCGAACCAGCCCCAGTACACGGTCAGCCCGGCACCGCGACGCGCATATTCCCCCGGGCTCATCGCCTCCCACCGCAGGAAGAGATCATGCAGCCGCCCGGACCCCGACAAGCCCAGTTCCTGCGCCGCCTCCAGCGTCGTGAGACGCTCGGCCAGAAGCCGTCTGGCATGGCCCATGGTCAGATATTGCTGATACCGCTTGGGCGACACACCCACCCATTGCGAAAAAATCCGCTGGAAATGCGCGGGGCTCATCTGCATCCTCGCGGCAAGCTCCTGCAGGCTCAAAGGCGCCTCCGCCGCGTCGATCACCCCGATCGCCCGGCGCATGATCTGGTAGTGATAGCTCTGGTCCGGATCAACGCTCATCATACGCTCCCCCTGCTGCTACCTCACCTATCCGGACCGGCAGGCCGCGGCGACCCGAATGTTGCGCTTTGATCTCAAACCCGGCATAGCATCCCCCATGGAAGCTCAACTCGACTATCACACGATCCGCGCGATCTTCGAGCGTTTTCAGACGGCGGAACCCGAGCCCAGGGGCGAGTTGGAGCATGTCAATGCCTTCACACTGGTCGTGGCCGTCGCCCTCTCCGCGCAGGCCACGGATGTGGGTGTCAACAAGGCCACCCGTGCGCTCTTTCGCATTGCCGACACGCCGCAGAAAATGCTCGCGCTTGGCGAGGACGGGCTGATCGCGCATATCAGGACCATCGGGCTCTATCGCAACAAGGCGAAGAACGTGATCAAGCTCAGCCGCATCCTCGTGGAGGAGTATGGTGGCGCGGTGCCCAATTCACGCGCGGCGCTGCAATCACTGCCCGGCGTCGGGCGCAAGACGGCCAATGTGGTGCTCAACATGTGGTGGGGCATGCCCGCACAGGCCGTGGACACGCATATCTTCCGCGTGGGTAACCGCACCGGCATCTGCCCGGGCAAGGATGTCGTCGCCGTGGAGCGCGCCATCGAAGATCATGTCCCCGCCGATTTCCAGCGCCACGCCCATCACTGGCTGATCCTGCATGGCCGCTATCACTGCAAGGCGCGCAAACCGCTCTGCCCCACCTGCCTGATCGCCGATCTCTGCCAATATGAGGAAAAGACCCGATGACAAGATATCAAGCCGTCGGCATCGGCAATGCCGTTGTGGATGTGATCAGCCAGAGCGATGATCAATTCCTCTCCCGCATGGGCATCGAAAAGGGGGTGATGCAACTCATCGAGCAGGATCGCGGGGAAATGCTCTATGCGGCGATGGAGAACCGGCGGCAGATGCCCGGCGGCTCGGTTGCCAACACGATCGCCGGGCTCGGGGCGCTGGGGCTCTCCACGGGCTTCATCGGCCGCGTCCGTGATGATGAACCGGGCCGCTACTACGCCGAAGCCATGGCCGAGGTCGGCACCGATTTCGTGAACGCTCCCGTGACCGGGGGCGAACTGCCCACCTCGCGGTCGATGATCTTCGTATCGCCCGACGGGGAAAGATCGATGAATACCTATCTCGGCATCTCGACCGAGCTTGGCCCCGATGATGTCCCGCAAGAGGTGACACGGAATGCGGAACTGCTCTTTCTGGAGGGCTATCTCTTCGACAAGCCGAAAGGCAAGGAGGCGTTCCTGACCGGGGCGCGCGATTGTCGCGACACCGGCGGCAAGGCCGGCATCACGCTCTCCGATCCGTTCTGTGTCGAGCGGCACCGGGACGATTTCCGCAAGCTTCTGGGCGAGATGGATTTCGTCATCGGCAATGAGCATGAATGGCGCGCGCTCTTCCGGACAGATGACCTCGGCACTGCTCTTGAACTGGCCGCCGCGGAGAGTGGCCTGATTGTCTGCACGAGATCAGGCGAGGATGTGGTGATCGTCAACGGCGATGAAACCCTGCGCGTGGCGGTTCATGCGGTAACGCCGGTTGACACGACCGGTGCCGGCGATCAGTTTGCGGCCGGTTTTCTCTACGGTCTGGCGACCGGCGCGCCTCTCGCCGTGTCGGGACGAATGGGTTGCATTGCCGCCTCCGAGGTGATCGGCCATTACGGTGCCCGCCCCGAGGCGGATGTGAAGGCGATGTTCGAGGCCGAAGGCCTTCTCTGATCATCCGGATGACGCCCCGTGCGCCAGACCGTCGGGCGGCGGCATGTGATCAGACGAGGGGATCGGGGTATTTTTGCCAAGAAGAAGCAGCAAGGTGCGTGCCCGGTGCCGGCGTCGGACGGACGATCGCCGCTGCAGACCGGACCGGACACGGCTTCTCCTCGGGCGGTCATCGGCTCCCCAGCCTGTACCGCAGGACCGAAGTTGCGCAATGAGGGTTAAGATAAGGTTACCCGTTTCTTCTTGGTGACAAATACCCCGGGGTGAATTGTTCCGGACTTCGTCCGGGACAAGAGGGGCAGCGCCCCTCGCCTTCAGCTCAACCCTGCATGTCAGTCGGATGTCAGCTTCCCAGCTTGGCATGCACCTCATCTAGGTCGATCTCGCCCGTGGGCATCTTGTTGGCGGGGTTATCGAAATCATACCTGAAGAGCTTGAAATCGCGATCGTAGATTTCCTTGATCAGATGCATCGAGAGATCGTCGAAATATGCCTCAACCGGATGTGCCCGCCTGGGGCCGTGCCCTTCGCTTTCATTGAAACGCGGAATGTCCTCGAGCTTGACCGTCTTCGGCGTTTTCACCGCCTCGAGCACCGCACCCATCCCCTTGTCGAACTCTTCGGTCCAGAAGATCCGGTCATATGTCCCGCCATTCACGATGAAGGTCGATACATGGCCCGAGATGGCCGACCAGTGGATATCCGGCTCCATCGGCCTGCGAAACCGGATGGTGTCGCGCACGAAAAGCAGGAAACGGCGGAAGCTCGCGATCTGGTCGAACTCCTCTTTGCCATCCTCACCCCCTACCTCTATCCCGTATTTCTGAATGATCAGCGGCACCAGCTTGCCCCGATACCGCTGCCCATTGCGCTGAATGCCGCAGATCTTGTCGAAAAAGCTCGACAGGATGCGCGTGTAGGGGTTGCGCACGCAGGTGAAGGCGAAGGACGTGTGGGTCTTCACATTGGCATTGATGAGTTTCTGGCTTTCCTCGCGGGACCATTTGTGCAAGCCGGTCTTCGCGTCGTGAATGTCGCCATCAAAGAACCTGCCGTGATCGGAATAATACATGATCTGTCCGATCGTCGAACAGGCGCATTTGGGAACCACACGGTACACCATGCTTTCGCTTTCGGTCATCCATGTGCCTGGAAAGCCCATGCCTGTTGCCTCCGGTCATCTTGTATCCGACGTTTTTCGGCTTTTTTCCTTTTAACCCGTTAAAATCTGTAAAGAAAGCCTGTTTATTCAGGCCCAATTCACCTTTAACACTGTAAACAATCCGGGTTGAGAGAGGCAGATTGTCATCCGAATGGCGAAGATCGCGTTCATATTGTTGTGTCACAAGGACCCGGATGCGATCATCCATCAGGCGGAAATGCTGACCGCCATGGGCGACTGCATGGCGATCCATTTCGATGCCCGCGCAAGGCCCGAGGATTTCGCCCGGATCAGACAGGCGCTCGCCGACAATCCCAATGTCACCTTCGCCAGAAAACGCATCAGATGCGGCTGGGGAGAATGGTCGCTCGTACAGGCCACGCTCCACGCGCTGGAGGCGGCGGTGGACCGGTTTCCGCGCGCCACACATTTCTACATGCTGTCGGGCGATTGCATGGCGATCAAGTCAGCCAGATACGCCCATGGCTTTCTCGACAACCATGATGCCGATTTCATAGAGAGCTTCGATTATTTCGAAAGTGACTGGATCAAGACCGGAATGAAGGAAGAGCGGCTGATCTACCGCCACTTCTTCAACGAGCGCACACAGCCCAGGCGCTTCTATACCAGCTATCGGCTTCAGCAGCGCCTCGGCTTGACCCGTCAAATACCATCCGACATCCAGGTCCAGATCGGCAGCCAGTGGTGGTGTCTGCGGAGGCGGACAATCGAGGCCATTCTCGAGTTAACCCGCAAACGCCGGGACGTGATGCGGTTCTTTCGGACCACCTGGATTCCCGATGAGACGTTTTTCCAGACCCTCGTGCGCCATCTCATTCCCGAAGCCGAGATCGAGACACGCACCCTGACCTTTCTCATGTTCACCGATTACGGCATGCCGGTGACCTTCTACAACGATCACTATGATCTGCTGCTCAGTCAGGATTATCTTTTTGCCCGCAAGATCAGCGGCGAGGCGCTGGAGCTGAAAGAGCGTCTCGGGGCGCTTTACGCCGATGATCAGGCCGCGTTCCAGATTTCGAACGAGGGGCGCAATCTCTTCAGCTTTCTTACCGGGCGCGGCCGGATCGGGCGGCGTTTCGCCTCGCGGTTCTGGGAGGCGGAATCGACGCTGGGGCGGGAGCGTGAACTGATGATCGTGATCTGCAAGAAATGGCATGTGGCCAAACGCCTGCTGGAGCGCATCAGACAGGCCACCAATGTGCCGGGGATCGAATATCTCTTCAACGAGGATGATACCTATCTGCCGGATCTCGGCGGCATACAGGCGAATGTGGCCAAGCGCACCCGGCATCGTCGGGCGCTGATGCGGATGCTCTTCGACTATTACGAGACCGATCGCCTGATCGTCTGCATGGACCCCGGCGAGATCGATCTTCTGCAGGATTTCTGTGGCGACCGGTCGATCACCAAGCTGCTCGAGGTGCAATGCAATTTCTCCGACGACTATCTCATCGGCCACGCCATGCGCGTGGGCCTTGCCGGAGAGCAAACACCGCAGGACACTCTGCAACGGCTCCTGCCCACGATCCGCAGCGACATGACCTTCGAGAGTGACCGGATCCGTGACGAGGCCTTCGAGAACCACTATATCATGCGTGAAAGCGACAGCCGCGACCATCAGGTCACCATGCTGACGCGTTTTCTGGACATCAGCCCGGAGAAGGCGCAGGTGATCACCGAAACCGACCATCTTTTTGCCGATTGAGAGTGCCAATGCCCTACAACTATGACGACCAGAACATCTTCGCGAAAATCCTGCGCGGCGAGATCCCCAACGAGACCGTGCTGGAGACGGACCACACGCTTGCCTTCAGGGATATCCATCCGCAGGCGCCGGTGCATGTGCTGGTGATCCCCAAGGGGGCCTATGTCTGTCATGATCACTTCGCGGCGGAGGCGAGCGAGGCCGAGCTTGTGGATTTCATGCGCGTGACGGCACGGATCTGCGCGATGCACGGCCTGAGCCCCGGTGACGGGGATGACGGGTTTCGCGTGATCGCCAATGCCGGGACGCATGGCGTGCAGGAGGTGCCGCATTATCATCTGCACATCCTCGGCGGGCGGCCGCTCGGGCGGATGCTGGAACCCGCCTAGGGGGCGCCAGGTCGCTCCGGGAGGAGCCGCCGTGGGCCACCGGGGGCCGCCGGGGGGCGGGCCACCACGCCTGCGGCCAGCGGCGGGATGTGAGTATTTGCGGAACAATGAAAGCTCAGGCGAATTTCTCCGTCCAGCAGGGCTGGGTGTCGCCGGGCAAGGGGCGCGCCAGATAGACGGCGCGGGCGATGGCACGGGCCATACAGGTGGCGGCGGCG
>SLDH01000339.1 GCA_007125415.1 Roseovarius sp. | reverse complement strand
CACGCAAAGCAGTGTGCCATAGGGAACGCGGAAACGGTATCCGTTGGCGGCGATGGTGGCGCTTTCCATATCGAGCGCAATCGCCCTTGACTGGCTGAGCCGCTGCACCGGCCCGGCCTGATCACGCAACTCCCAGTTGCGATCGTCAAAGCTCGCCACGGTGCCGGTACGCATGACCCGCTTCAACTCATATCCCTCAAGTTGCGTTTCCTCTGCCACCGATTGTTCCAGCGCGACCTGGATCTCGGCCAGTGCCGGGATTGGAATCCATGTCGGCAAATCGGCATCCAGCACGCCATCTTCGCGCAGATAGGCATGCGCAAGGACGAAATCGCCCATAGATTGGGAATTTCTCAAACCCGCACAATGGCCAAGCATGATCCAGGCATGCGGGCGCAGCACCGCGATATGGTCTGTCGCGGTTTTCGCGTTGGAAGGCCCGACACCGATATTGACCAGCGTGAGGCCCGATCTGTCGGGGCGTTTGAGGTGATAGGTGGGCATTTGCGGCAGCTTGTCGGGCCTTGCCAACAGATCTTCAGGCCCCGTGATGCTGCTGTTTCCGGTGGCCACGAACTCGGTATATCCGCTTTCAGGATCAGCCAGCATGCGCCGTGCGAAGGTTTCGAATTCCGTGACGTAGAACTGGTAATTGGTGAACAGCACGAAATTCTGAAAATGCACAGGATCCGTTGCCGTGTAATGGGAAAGCCGCGCGAGCGAATAGTCGATCCGCTGCGCGGTGAACGGGGCCAGCGGCCTGGTGCCGTCCGGGGTGGGGCTGGCGGTGCCGTTCACGATATCGTCGTTGGTTGTGCGCAGATCAGGCACATCGAACACATCCCGCAAGGTAAAGCGGGCCGCCCCCTGTTGCGGGACTGTCATCATCGGATCATTGGCCACCGCGAAATGCAGCGGTATTGCCGTGTCCGAAACCTGCACACAAACCGGCACCCCGTGATTGCCCATCAGAAGTGCGATCTGTTGTTCGAGATAATCCCGAAAGAGCGCGGGCCGGGTGACGGTGGTCGCATAGGTGTCCGGAGCAGCGACATGGCCGAAGCTGAGCCTGCTGTCGGTCTGCGCGAAGCTCGTTGTCGTGATCCGAAGCTCTGGATAGAAGGCGCGCAGCCGGCAATCAGGCACAGAGCCTTTCATTGCCGCGCCAAACCCGTCGCACAGAAAGCGCACTGCTCTGTCATAGAGCAGGATCAGCCGGTCGACTGCCGGTTTCGCCTCGGTGAACATTGCAGGCCCCGGAAGATCGGGGGTCAGGATGCCGTTCATCTGCTGTTCCGGAATCATCGGGTCAACACCTATTGCATTCCACATCACGTTGACACGGGCATCCCGGGCATTCAAGTTGACGCCACCATCAACAGGGGCGATGCATGGATCTGGAGACGGTTACACCTGAGGCATTCGGTGCTTCCCTGCGCGGGATCGGGCTCAATATTCTGGTCCGCGATGTGGAGGCGATGGTGAGTTTTCTTACTGATGTCTTCGAAATGGAAGCGCATCAGGTGAGTGCCGATTTCGCGATCATCACCTACGCCGATCAGGTGTTTCAGCTTCATGCCGATGCAACCTACAGCGCCAACCCCCTACTTGGGCTCCTGCCCGAAGCGGGCGCGCGGGGCGCTGGCGCGGAGTTTCGCCTCTATGAGTCAGATCCCGATCGTGCCCATGCGCGGGCGGTGGCCCGGGGGGCGCATGTTCTGCAATCGCCCACGGATAAACCGCACGGCCTGCGCGAAGTGTATGTCCTGTGCGAGAACGGCTATGCTTGGGTCGCCTCGCGACCACTCTGAGTTTTCACTGTCGGAATCAGCGCCCGCATGGCAAACTGTCCCAAACCGAAGGAGATATGATATGTCCGTCACGAAATTGAAACCGAATATGGATCACTGGCAGGAGCGGGTCGAACTGGCCGCCTGCTTCCGCTGGACGGCGCGTCTGAACTTTCATGAGGCCGTTGCCAACCATTTCAGCCTTGCGGTGAATGAGGACGGCACGCAGTTCCTGATGAACCCCAATCAGAAGCATTTCTCGCGCATCAAGGCGTCGGATCTGCTGTTGCTCGATGCCAATGACCCGACCTCGATGGAACGCCCCGACGCGCCGGACCCGACCGCCTGGGGCCTGCATGGCTCGGTGCATCGCCGCTGCCCGCATCATCGCTGCGTCATGCATGTGCATTCCATTCATGCCACGGTGCTGGCGTCTCTCGCAGACAGCACGCTGGTGCCCATCGATCAGAACACCGCGACCTTCTTCAACCGCTATGTCATCGATGATGGATATGGCGGGCTGGCACATGAATCCGAAGGGGAGCGCTGTGCCGCGCAACTTTCGGACCCGAAGAAGAAGGTCATGATCATGGGCAATCACGGGATCCTCGTGATGGGTGCAACCGTGGCCGAGTGTTTCAATCGAATGTACTATTTCGAGCGTTCCGCCGAGACCTATATCCGCGCGCTGCAAACCGGCCGGAAGCTGCGGGTTCTGTCGGATGAGGTCGCCGAAAAGGTTGCCTCGGAGATCGAAAGCTATCCCGGACAGTCGGACAAGCATCTGAGTGAACTGATGGCGATTCTCGATGAAGAAGGTTCCGACTACGCGACCTGACTGAGCATCGCCTGAAAACAACTTGAACGACCGATCTCAAGGAGAGACACGTAATGACGCAAACGGAGCTCCGGCTTGCGCCGAACGGGCTTTTCGTGCCGCTTTCGGGTGGCGAAACCTACTTCAATTACCATTGGCTGCGCGATGCCTGCCCGACCACGATCGACGGGCAGACGCGCGAACGCGTGTTCGATATCACCGCGCTTGGCGCGCCGCCCGTCGCCCGCGCTGCCCGGGTGGAAGATCAGACCCTCGTGATAGAGTGGGCAAATGAAGACCACGTAACGCAACTCGGCCTGGATCGTCTCGAGGCATTCGTCAGGAACGGACAGAACCCCGACCCGGCGGATCTGCATAAGCGGCTTTGGTATGCAGGGCATGACGCGTCATTCCTGCGGATATCGCAGGCTGAGGTGGAAGACACCGATGCCGGCTGTGCCAGACTGGCGCGCGCCCTGATCGAGGAGGGCGTTGCGCTGGTGACCGACATGGAAGACAGCGATGAAAGCCTGGAACGGCTTGTTAACCGGCTCGGGCCGATCACGCCGACAGCCGAAGGCGCGTTTTTCCAGGTGCGGCTGGAAATCGCGCCCACCAATCTGGCGTTTACCGCCGGGCCGCTGGAAATGCACACCGATCTGCCGGGCGAGGAGATGGCGCCCGGCGTGCAGTTTCTCCATTGCCGGGCCAACACTGTAGAAGGCGGGCGCAGCCTCTTTCTTGATGGTGCTGCCGTGGCCGAGGCGCTGCGCGCCGAAGACCCGGCGGCGTTCGACCTTCTGGCCACCCATGCGATTCCGTTTTTCTATCGCCATGATGGATGGGATTACCGGGCGCATCAGAAGGTGATCGAGCTTGACGCGCAGGGGCAGGTCTCCGGTGTGACCATTTCGCAGCATCTGCAGGATGACATGGATTTGCCGCAGGACGTGCTCGATGACTATTACCCGGCTTTCTGCAAGCTCATCCGGATGATGCAGGATGAGCGCTTTCTGTGCCGCTTCCGGCTGAATGCGGGCGAATGCATCGTTTTCGACAACCACCGCGTTGTCCATGGGCGGGAAGGCTTTTCCGCCGAAAGCGGCCAGCGTCACCTGCGAGGCTGCTATACGGATCGTGGCGCCACATGGAGCACCTATCGTGTGCTGTCCGGCACCGAACATGCGACAAAGGTCGCGTAAACTGTTACCTCTGCACCGGGCTTGCCAACGCCCGGTGCGCAGGGCATTCAAGGCGCCATGAGGCAGACACTTCTCTCTTTCGGGCATGGCTATTCGGCCCGCGCCCTGGCACGGCGGCTGCTGCCTCAGGGCTGGACGATTTACGGCACCACGCGCAGCCCCGAGAAGGCGCTGCGGCTGGAAGATGAGGGCGTGATCCCCTTGCTATGGGACGAGGCGGACATGACCGAGGCTTTCTCGAAGGCCAGCCATCTCCTCGTCTCCGCCGGGCCTGGGGAGGCGGGCGATCCGGTGCTTGCCCGTTTCACCCCCGAGATCACCCGCATTGCCTCGGGGCTTGACTGGGCGGGCTACCTTTCGACCACCGGCGTCTATGGTGATCATCAGGGCGGATGGGTGAGCGAGGAAACCCCGCTCACCCCCGGCACCGCCCGGGGCCGTGCACGTGTGGATGCAGAGGCGCAATGGGGCGCGATACCCGGTCTGCCGCTGCATACCTTCCGTCTTGCAGGCATCTACGGGCCCGGGCGCGGGCCTTTCGAAAAGGTGAAAGCGGGCACCGCCCGGCGCATCATCAAACCCAATCAGTTTTTCAGCCGCATTCATGTGGATGATATCGCGCAGGTGCTGGAGGCTTCGATCCAGCGGCCCGATCCGGGCGCTGTCTATAATGTCTGCGATGATGAGGCGGCGCCGCCGCAGGATGTCATCGCCCATGCGGCGGAGCTTCTGGGCCTGCCCCTGCCTCCTGCCGTCGCTTTCGAGGAAGCAGAGCTTTCCCCGATGGCGCGCAGTTTCTATGCTGAATCGAAACGCGTGGACAACAGCCGCATCAAGCGCGATCTGGGGATCGAGCTGATCCATCCCGATTACCGCGCGGGGCTTGCAGCACTCCTGCGGGCCGAGGGGTGAAGGACGACGATATGTTGTGACTTGCGGCCTCTGGTCCGTGCGAAAGCCATTGATCTATGCCGCTCAGGACCCGCCGATAACCGTGCGGATCCGGTAGCCCGGCACGTAGGAGAGGCGCACGGCCGTGATGGCCGCCTCGCCATCCCATGTCATGCGGTCCATCACGAAGATCGGCGCGCCTGTCTCGGCTCCAAGGTGCTGGGCAACCTCCGCGCTGGCCGCCTGTGCGGAAAAGGTGATGTCACCCGACGTATAGGACGCGTTGCGCAAGAGCCATTCATTGGCGCTGATCTCGTGAAACGTCTCGTTACGTGCCTGCGGGATCACGCTCAGGCTGATATGACGAGCCTCCAGCACGAAAGGGGTGTCATCGGCAAAATGCAGCGCGGTGACATGCAGGGCTGGGCCCGTCAGCATGGCATGCGTCCCCTCCTGTCGGCGCAACAGGCGATAGCCATAGGCCGCGCCCCGCTCCTCGATTTCCTGCCGGATAAGCGGGATCGTGACTGTCGCCTTGCTGACAGGATGCAGCGCCACCCTCGTCCCGGCCTTGCGCCGCCGCTCGAGCACACCAGCCTCCGCCAGCGCCTGCAAGGCACGGTTGACCGTGGCGCGCGCGCAGCCGAACTCCTGCGCCAGAGCCACCTCGCCCGGGATGGTCTGGCCCGGAGGCCATTCGCGCGCATGGATGCGCCGCAGAACCTCGGCCTGAATGGCCTGCCAGCCGGTGAATTGCGGCGCGGCGCTCATAGCAGCCCGCGCAATTGCCTGGCAGCGCGGCCATAGGCGCTGGTGATCTCGTCGCGGGCGATATGCCGGCCTTCCCGCACCATGTGGCGTCCGGCGGACCACACATCGCTTATCATTCCGCGATCCCCGGCGAAGACGAAACTATCAAACAGCGTGTCACCCTCCAGTCCTTCAAGGTCGATATGGCAGGGATCGAGGCTGAGCAGGTCGGCCCATTGGCCCTCGGCGATGCTGCCACAGGAGCGCCCCGCCGCGGTAGCCCCTCCCCGAGAGGCCGACTCGAAAAGCCGCCGGCCGGTTGAGGCCTCAGGCGCGGCAAGGGCGGCGCGCGAGCGGTCGCGCAGCCGTTGAGAATACTCAAGTTGTCGCAATTCCTCAGACAGAGAGATGCGGATATTGGAATCCGAGCCGATGGCGATGCGCCCGCCTGCCTCAAACCAGCGCACCCCGTCGAATATCCCGTCGCCAAGGCTCGCCTCGGTGATCGGGCAGAGCCCGGCAATGGCCCCGCTACGGGCCAGCGCGACGGTCTCATGGGGCAGCATTTGCGTGCAGTGAATGAGGCACCAACGCGCATCGGGCTCGGCATTGGCGAGCAGCCATTCCACGGGCCGCGCGCCCAGGGCAGCCTGCACCTCCTCCACCTCGGCCACCTGCTCGGCCAGATGCATGTGAACAACTCGCCCCTCGGCCAGCGCCTGCAGCGCATCCAGATTGGCCGGGTCAATGGCGCGCAGGCTGTGCGGCGCGATGCCGAGGCCGGTATCGGGCGGCAGGGTGGCCAGTGCGCTACGGCTCTCGGCGACAAGGCGGGCGAACTGCTCCAGATCCGTGCCGAAGCGCTGCTGCCCGGGGCCGAGCGGTGACCTGCCGCAGCCGCCATACTGGTAATGAACCGGCAGCAGCGTGAGGCCGATGCCTGTCTGCCCGGCAGCGGCGGCAATGCGCTGACCCATTTCCGACAGATCATCATAAGGCGCGCCGCCCGGCTGGTGATGCAGGTAGTGGAACTCCACATTCGTGGCAAAACCCGCTTCCAGCATCTCCATCTGCACAAGGGCTGTGATCGCCTCGACCTGCCCAGGGTCAAGCCGATCAAGAAAGCGATACATCAGCCGCCGCCATGTCCAGAAACTGTCGCGCGGGTCGGGGCCGCGCCGCTCGGTGAGCCCGGCCATCGCACGCTGGAAGCTGTGAGAATGGGCATTCACCGGCGCAGGCAGCAGAATGCCTTTGCGCTGGCCGGACGGCGCGGTGTCGGCGGCGACCGAGGCAATCCTCCCGTCTGCATTGATTTTTACCGTGACATCCCGCGCCCATCCCCCGGGAAGCAGCGCGCAGGAAGACCAGAGCGTGGTTGACATCAGATGGGTTCCGCTTGACAGATTATTATGTCTAGACATAATCTGATGAACACGCTCGAATTTCAACCGGAAACTGCGCCGATGCTCCTTGCCAACGCCACGCTCGCAACAATGGAGGGGGCTGCTCCTTACGGGCTCATACGGGATGCGGCGGTTCAGATCGAAGGCAAGAAGATCGTCTGGCTCGGCCCCATGGCCGAGGCGCCGGGCGGACCTTCGATGGATATGGAGGGGCGCTTGATCACGCCGGCGCTGATCGATTGCCATACCCATGTGGTGCATGGCGGCCATCGCGCGGGCGAGTTCGAGATGCGGCTAAACGGGGCCAGCTACGCGGAGGTGGCGCGGGCCGGGGGCGGCATTGTCTCCACAGTGGCAGCAACCCGCGCGGCCAGCGCGGAGGAATTATTGGAGGGGGCGCTGCGCTTTGTGGACGCGCTTCTTGCCGAGGGTGTTTCGCTGATCGAAGTGAAATCCGGCTACGGGCTCGATGTCGAGACCGAAGTGAAGATGCTGCGTGTGGCGCGCCTGATCGAGCAGCATCGCCCTCTGCGGGTGCGCACCAGCTTTCTGGGTGCGCATGCGTTACCCGTCGAATATCAGGGGAATACGCAGGCGTATATTTCCGATGTCTGCATTCCCGCGCTGGGCGCGGCGGTGGCCGAAGGGCTGGTGGATGCGGTAGACGGCTTTTGCGAAACCATCGCCTTCACGCCAGAAGAGCTTGAGCCGCTGTTCAGCCATGCGGCAGCGCTTGGACTGCCGGTCAAGCTGCATGCCGAGCAACTTTCTCAGGGCGGCGGCACGCAGATGGCCGCGCGATTCGGCGCGTTGTCGGCCGATCATGTGGAATACGCGACCGAAGCGGATGCGAAGGCGCTGGCAGCGGCCGGCTCGGTTGCGGTGCTACTGCCCGGCGCCTTCTATACCTTGCGCGAAACGCAAGCGCCGCCTGTGGCGGCATTCCGTGCACATGGCGTCCCGATGGCATTGGCGACGGATTGCAACCCCGGCTCGTCGCCCATGGCCTCGCTGCTTCTGGCCATGAACATGGGATGCACACTCTTTCGCCTGACCCCGGAGGAGGCGCTGGCGGGGGTGACCCGCGAGGCGGCCCGCGCGTTGGGGCTTTCGGATACGGGGCGTCTCCGCCCGGGGTTGCGCGCGGACCTCGCGGTCTGGAATGTGGAAAGCCCCGCCGAGCTTTCCTATCGCATCGGCTTCAACCCGCTTCATCAGCGCATCTTCGGCGGGGTGATATGTCAGACGTGATCTTGCCGGGCGCAACCACGCTTGAGACGCTGGAGGCGATCTGGCGCGCAGATGCGCCCGTGATGCTGGATCGCTCGGTACGGCCCGCCGTGGAGGCGGCGGCGGCGCTGGTCCGGCAGGCGGCGGAAGGGGAGGCGGCGGTCTATGGGGTGAATACCGGGTTTGGCAAGCTCGCCTCGGTGAAGATCCCTCCCGAAAAGACGGAACAGCTTCAGCGCAACCTCATCCTTTCGCATTGCTGCGGTGTGGGGGAGCCGCTCGATGCGGGCACCACACGCCTGATGATGGTGCTCAAGCTCTTGTCCCTCGGACGGGGGGCTTCGGGGGTTGCCTGGGAGACCATTGCGCTGATCGAGGAGCTGCTGGCGCGGCAGGTGACGCCGCTTGTGCCCGATCAAGGCAGCGTGGGTGCCTCGGGCGATCTTGCCCCGCTTGCGCATATGGCCGCGGTGCTCATGGGCGAAGGCGAGGCCGTGTTCGAAGGCCGGGCCATGCCGGGCACCGAGGCGCTGAGGCGCGCAGGGCTTGCGCCGCGTGTGCTGGGCCCGAAGGAGGGGCTGGCCCTGATCAACGGCACGCAATTCTCGACCGCCTGTGCGCTGACCGGCTTGTGGGGGGCCGCTCGTAATGCGCAGGCCAGCATCGTCACGGCGGCGCTCTCCACCGACGCCATCATGGGCTCGACCGCGCCTCTGGTTGCGGCCATTCACGAGTTGCGGGGGCATGCGGGCCAGATCGATGTGGCAAGGGCGCAGCGGCGGCTTCTGGAAGGCTCCGAGATCCGCGAGAGCCACCGCGAGAATGACAGCCGGGTGCAGGACCCCTATTGCATTCGCTGTCAGGCGCAGGTGACTGGAGCCGCGCTGGATCTTCTGCGCCAGGCGGGGCGCATGCTGGAGACCGAAGCCAATGCGGTGACCGACAATCCGCTGGTGCTGGTGGAAGAGGAGCGCATTGTCTCGGGTGGCAATTTTCATGCCGAGCCCGTGGGCTTTGCGGCGGATCTCATCGCCATGGCCATTGCCGAGATCGGGGCGATTGCGCAGCGGCGGGTGGCGCTGATGGTCGACCCGGGTCTCAGCTTCGATCTGCCGCCCTTTCTGACCCCCGAGCCGGGGCTGAACTCGGGGCTGATGATCGCCGAGGTGACAACGGCGGCACTCATGAGCGAAAACAAGCATCTGGCCAATCCCTGCACCACCGACAGCACGCCCACCAGCGCCAATCAGGAAGACCATGTGAGCATGGCCGCCCATGCCGCGCGGCGGCTGGCGCGGATGAACCGCAATCTCAACATGATCCTCGGTGTCGAGGCGATCTGTGCCGCGCAGGGCATCGATTTTCGCGCGCCCCTGCAAACCAGCGCGCCGCTTCTGGCGGTGATCGCACGGCTGCGCGCCGATGTGCCGGCGCTGGGCGCGGACCGCTACCTCGCGCCTGAGCTCGCGGCCGCAGCGGGGTTGATCCGCTCGGGCGAACTGGCAGCCGTGGCGCAGGTGGAGAGGGTGCTGTGAGTATTTTTGGCAAAATGAAGCAGGGCAGAAGGCAGGCGGTTAACTATGCGGTGCCGTATGCTTTTGATGCAGAGCGGCCTCGTCACCCTGCCAGATCAGGAGAGTTGACATGAGCGACCCCCGCCATAACCGGCGTGACATCTACCCCGATACCGGGCCCGAGATCACCGCGAAACATTGGACCACCGAAGCGCCGATGCGGATGCTGATGAACAATCTGCATCCGGACGTGGCCGAAAATCCGCATGAACTGGTGGTCTATGGGGGGATCGGGCGGGCGGCGCGGAGCTGGGAGGATTTCGACCGGATCGTTACGGCGCTGAAGGCGCTTGAGGAGGATGAGACTCTGCTTGTGCAATCGGGCAAGCCTGTGGGTGTGTTTCGCACGCATGCCGATGCGCCGCGCGTGTTGATCGCCAATTCGAACCTTGTGCCGCATTGGGCCAATTGGGAGCATTTCAGCGCGCTCGACCGCAAGGGGCTGATGATGTACGGGCAGATGACTGCCGGCTCGTGGATCTATATCGGCACGCAGGGCATCGTGCAGGGAACCTATGAGACCTTTGCCGAGGCGGGCCGGCAGCATTATGGCGGCACGCTGTCGGGGCGTTGGATCCTGACCGGCGGGCTGGGAGGCATGGGCGGGGCGCAGCCGCTCGCGGCCGCTTTTGCGGGAGCATGCTGTCTGGCAGTGGAATGCGACGAGAGCCGCGCGGCATTCCGGAAGCGGACGCGTTATGTGGACGAGATCACTCATGATCTTGACGAGGCGCTGGCGATGATCAACCGCTGGTGCGGCGCGGGCGAGGCGAAATCCGTGGCACTGATCGGCAATGCGGCGGATGTGTTTCCCGAGCTTGTGCGGCGCGGTGTGCGGCCCGATATCGTGACCGATCAGACCAGCGCGCATGACCCCGTGCATGGCTATCTGCCCGCAGGATGGGGCGTGGCCGAGTGGCGGGTGCGGCAGGAAAGTGACCCCGAGGGGGTGGAGAAGGCGGCGCGCGCCTCGATGCGGGTGCAGGTGCAGGCGATGCTTGATTTCTGGGATGCGGGCATCCCGGTTCTGGATTACGGCAACAACATCCGGCAGGTGGCGCGTGACGAAGGGCTGGCGCGGGCCTTCGACTTTCCGGGTTTCGTCCCGGCCTATATCCGTCCGCTTTTCTGCCGCGGGATCGGTCCTTTCCGCTGGTGTGCGCTATCGGGTGATCCGGAGGATATCTACCGCACGGACGCGAAGATGAAAGAGCTCTTTCCCGACAACAGCCATCTGCATCAATGGCTCGACATGGCGCGGGACCGGATCGCCTTTCAGGGATTGCCGGCGCGTATCTGCTGGATCGGACTGGGGGAGCGGCACAAGGCGGGGCTGGCCTTCAACGAGATGGTGCGGCGGGGCGAATTGAAGGCACCTGTGGTAATCGGGCGCGACCATCTCGACAGCGGCTCGGTGGCGAGCCCCAACCGGGAGACCGAGGCGATGCTGGACGGCTCGGATGCGGTGTCGGACTGGCCCCTGCTCAACGCGCTGCTGAACTGCGCCAGCGGGGCCACCTGGGTGAGCCTGCATCACGGGGGTGGGGTAGGCATGGGTTTCAGCCAGCATGCGGGTATGGTGATCTGTGCCGATGGCACCGAGGATGCGGCGCGGCGGCTGGAGCGGGTCTTGTGGAACGATCCGGCCACCGGGGTCATGCGTCATGCCGATGCGGGTTACGACATCGCGAAGGAGTGCGCGCGTGAACATGGGTTGCGGTTGCCCGGGCTGGAGGGGCAGTGACAGGCATTTGCCGCAGGATCGAGACTTGACGAGGACGCCCCGAGGCTCCGGGGCCCCGGTGCGGTGTCCTTGATCACCGGTGAACGGGTATTTTTTGCCAAGAAGAAGCCGGGGAGATCAGACCGGCAACTTGCCAGTGAGGACATAGTGCAGGATCTGTGCGACTTCCCGGGGCGTGCGGGCTACGGCGAGGGCGGCGGCATCCACCTCCTTGAGGGCATGATCATGCTCGGGCGGCTGCAGGATGATCAGGGCCTTGCCCATGGCGCTGGCATAGCCCGCATCAAACGCAGCGTTCCATTGCTTGTATTTGTCGCCGAAGCGGACGACGACCACATCCGCCTCCTCGATGCCGTTGCGGGTGCGGATGGCGTTGAGCAGCGCGCCCTTTCGATCATGCCAGAATTTGTCGGGCTCGGCGCCCAGAATGGCGACGCCGCAATCGTCCGAGGCGGCGTGATCGGTGACAGGACCGGTGAAGCGCAGGTCGAGAGAGGCGCAGGCCTCGATGATCTGGTCGCGCCAGTCCGTGTGGATTTCGCCGGAGAGGTAGATGGTGGATGTCATGTCATTCCTCGACTTTGCTGGAGCGGTATTCAGGATGGCGCGCTCAACCGCGCAACGTGCCGCCTGTGGCCTCCGCGACCTTCTCGCTGATTTTCGCGCTGACGGCCTCGATATCGCTGTCTTTCAGCGTCTTGTCGACAGGTTGCAGCCGAACGGTGAGCGCCAGCGATTTCTTACCATCACCGAGACTGTCGTCGATGAATTCATCGAAGATGCGGATATCCGAGATGAGTTGTTTGTCCGCGGCGGCGGCGGCATTGATGAGCGCCAGCGATTCCACGTCGCGGTCCACGACAAAGGCGAAATCCCGCTCCACCGCTTGCAGATCCTGCAGGTTCAGCGCACCGCGATTGGGGGTCTGGTTGCGCGGCAACGGAATTTCTTCGGGCCAGAGGGTGAAGGCCATGGCGGGCCCCTTGACATCCATGACACGCAGCACCTTCGGGTGAAGCTCTCCGAAGACTCCCAGCACCCTCTTGGGGCCCAGACAGATCATGCCGTGGCGGCCGGGATGCCACCATTCCCTCGCGCCCCGCAGGATCTGCACCTTGGAAGGCGCCCCCAGTGCGGCCAGCACGGCTTCGGCATCGGCCTTCACGTCGAAGAGATCCACCGGGCGGCTGGTGCCATGCATGTCCTTGGGGCCGGTGCGCCCGACAAGCAGGCCGGAAAGCTGCAGATGCTGGTCGCCCGGCTCACCACCGTGGAAGGCATGACCCAGTTCGAATAGGGCGAGATCGGCAAAGCCCCGCGCCTGATTGCGGGCGGCCGCCTGCAAGAGCCCCGGCAGCAGCGCCGGGCGCATGTGGCTCATCTCCGAACTGATCGGATTGGCAAGGCGGGTAGCCTCCGAGCCGCCTCCGAAAAGCGTGGCGCTGGCATGGTCGATGAAGCTGTAGGTGACGCATTCATCATACCCCAGCGTGGCCGCAGTGCGGCGGGCGATCTGTTCGCGCTTTTGCGCAGGCGACAGGATCGGTTTCGGCACGCCGCTGCCGGTGCGGGCCATGGGCCGCCCTTCCAGCCGTGTGAGCGAGGCGATGCGCGCGACCTCTTCGACGAGATCTGCCTGGCCCTGTATGTCGGGCCGCCAGCTTGGGACATGGGCCATATTGCCCTCCATCCGGAACCCGAGTGCTGTCAGCGTCTGACGCTGCTCGCTTTCGGGGATGTCCATACCCACCAGAGAGCGCACCCGCGCCGGATCGAGCGGATAGCTGCGGCTTACATCCGGCACGGTACCGGCCACGACAAACTCCGAGGGGGCGCCGCCGCAAAGATCGAGGATCATCTGCGTGGCCAGGTCAAGAGCCGGCATGTTGAAGGCCGGATCGATGCCACGCTCATTGCGATAGCGCGAGTCGGAATTGATCTTGAGCGCGCGTCCGGTCTGGGCGATCTGGATATGATCCCAGACAGCCGCTTCGAGAAAGACATTTGTGGTACCTTCCGTGCAGCCGGTGGCGAGCCCGCCCATGATGCCCGCGATGCTCTCGATGCCCGCATCATCGGAAATCACCACCTGGCCCTTGGAAAAGCAATACGCCTTTTCGTCGAGCCCGATCATGCGTTCACCGCCTTGCGCCCGATGGATGCGCAGGTTGCCCGAGAGCTTGTCGGCGTCGAAGACATGCAAGGGGCGATTGGTATCATAGGTGAAGAAATTGGTGATATCCACGAGCGCGGAAATCGGCCGGAGGCCGATCGCCCGCAGGCGGGCCTGCAGCCAGTCCGGGGACGGTCCGTTGTCCACGCCGCGGATCAGCCGCCCTGCGAAGACATGACAACCATACTCTTGCGTATCTTCATCAATCTCCACAGCAATCGGGCAGGGAAACTGCCCTTCAACCTGTGCGATTGCAGCCGGCTTCAGCGTGCCGAGGCCGCGCGCGGCCAGATCGCGGGCGATGCCGCGCACGCCAAGCGCGTCGGGCCGGTTCGGGGTTATGGCGATCTCGATCACCGGATCGACCCTGGCCGGATCATGTCGGGCCAGCCAATCGGTGAAGCGCTCGCCAACCTCGCCCGAGGGCAGTTCGATAATGCCGTCATGCTCGTCGGAAAGTTCCATCTCGCGCTCGGAGCACATCATGCCATGGCTTTCCACGCCGCGGATCCTGCCGACACCGATGGTAGTGTCGATCCCCGGCACATAGGTGCCGGGCCGGGCGACGACGACGGTGATACCCGTGCGTGCATTGGGCGCGCCGCAGATGATCTGCAGGCTGCCCTGATCGGTGAGAACCTGGCAGACGCGCAGCCGGTCCGCATCGGGATGCGGCTCGGCATGGGTGACCTTGCCGATGGTGAAGTCCTTCAGTCGCGCGGCCGGGTTCCAGACGTCTTCCACCTCGAGCCCGAGATCCGTCAGGGCGTCGGTGATGGCATCGACCGAGGCGCTGGTGTCGAGATGGTCCTTCAACCAGGAGAGAGTGAACTTCATGGGTCTCTTTTCCGCGAATGACAGGGTTTTCGGCGCTTTAGCCTATGCGCTGTTGAGGGGGAAGGGCCTTGAGTATTTTTGGCAAAATGAAGCAGGGCCCGTCAGGCTCCGGGAGCGACGTTCATATCGGCCAGCCGTCTGAAAAACCCCAGAACCTCATCCTCGGTGGCACGGGACACGGCACCGTCTGCCACCTCTTCCATGGTCCAGATCCAGCTTTGTGCAGGGTCATCCCGCATGGCCCAGCCGGGGAAGAGGCGGATGTCGATACTGCGCTCGACGAGAGGAACCACATCGATGTGGCGGTCATCCTGCCTGATGCGCCGGTAGGTTGCGCAGACCTTGTCCTCGGGTCCTTCGAGCAGTTGCAGATAGAGATCCTGCCGGGCGATGAGTGCGCCGGTGATGTCATCGCGCTCGTTGCAGCGACGCGCATCGAGAAGAATGCCCGCGAGCATCGATCTGTCGAAGCCGAAGGGTTGTGATGCGTACACCAATTGCATGAGGGCCATGAGCGCTCCTTGTCTGATCGAAGGGCAGGATAGACGGGATGCGCCTGCCTGTCGATGCAAGCCTGGATATCAGGGCCCGTGCCGGGATGTTGGGCCTGCACGGGTCAGGCGGGCGCGGTTGATCGAGCCCGGCGTCGTGGATGCCGCTGCATTGTTACTGTGACTGTCCGGGATGTTGTGCTAGCCAAGGTGGAAGTCAGGGTATCTCAGAGTCAAAGCCGCCAGTTCTTTGTTGTTTCGGCGGGTTTTGAAGGCAGGCGTAAATCTGCGGTAACGGGTGAACTTGACGCAATGCAAGACTGGGGACGTCACTTCATGTTCACAATATCCCTCATCTCGCCGCCGGGCGCGCTGGAGCCTGCGCTGGTCGAGGCGCTGCGCAATGCCTGGGGCGGTGGAGAGGCGCTCTGGTTGTCGCCTGACGAGGCGGCGGAATTCAATGTCGGGTCAGTGCCGGGCAATCGCTGGGACGTCTGGGAGGAGATGCAGCGGTTGCGCGTCGATCTTGCGGTGCAGCCCGCGCAAGGGCGGCGCAAGAAGATGCTGTTGGCGGATATGGACAGCACCATGATCTGCCAGGAATGCATCGACGAATTGGCCGAGGAGGCGGGTGTCGGCGCGCATGTCCGTCAGATCACCGCACGCGCGATGAATGGTGAGCTCGATTTCGACGGCGCCCTCATCGAGCGGGTGGCCCTGCTGAGGGGGCTCGAGGAGGCGGTGATCACCAAGGTGCTGGACGAGCGGATCACCTTCATGCCCGGTGGGCGCGCGCTGGTGGCGACGATGCGGGCGCAGGGGGCCTATACGGCGCTTGTCTCGGGCGGGTTCACGGCTTTCACCGCCCGGGTGGCCGATGTGCTGGGGTTCGATGAAAACCGGGCGAACAGGTTGCTGGTGGAGCGTGGAAAGCTCACCGGGGATGTCGAAAGGCCCATTCTGGGCCGGGCGGCCAAGGTCGAGGCGCTCGAAGAGATCACGGCGCGGCTGGGAATATCACGCGGGGATGTGATCGCGGTGGGGGATGGTGCAAATGATCTTGGCATGCTGGGGCGCGCGGGGGCCGGTGTGGCGCTTCATGCCAAGCCAAGCGTGTCCGCAGAATGTGACATTCGCATCAATCACGGCGATCTGAGTGCGCTGCTCTTCCTGCAGGGCTATCGGCGGGACACGTTCTGCGTCTGAGGCGCTCTGGCCCGTTCTCCTCATGGCCGGCGAGATCAGATTGAAAACCGGTTCATAATCCGTTAACATCCGGAAAGTTCGCAGCAAATCCTGGGGGGATCTGTTGCAAAGGGCGCGCGCGTGGCTGAAGTTGAGATTTTTGTGACCGGTGACGAGATCGGCACTTTCAGCAGTGTTTCCACATCCGGAAACAATAATGGAATGAAGGTCACTCTGTCAGGTGTGGAGCCTCTCGGAAGTGCGACGGATATTTTTCGGATCGTGATCCGGCAGGTGAACGAGGGTGATCAGCTTTTCTCGAATGGGCAGTTCGTCGACATATATGCATGGCCCGAAAGCGATCCGCCGGAGCCGCCACTTTTTTCCAGTCTCAATCCGCAGCATGACCAGTTTCAGGGGCGCGCCTCTTCGGCTGAGCATCAGATCTTCACGAGCCCCGCAAATATCATCTTCGACGCGAACGGGGTGAGTTCGGGCAGCTCCCAATACGGCCCCGGTGCGGACCCGCCCCGTGATCAGCAGCTTTCCTTCGAGACATTTTCGCCCGAGCCTCCGGTGTTTCCCTGTTTCGCGGCCGGCACGATGATCGAGGCGGCGCATGGCCCGCAACCCATCGAGAGCATTCGCGTCGGTGATCTGGTGCGCACGTTGGATCGCGGGCTCCAGCCGGTCCGCTGGGTCGGCCAGCGCGAGGTTTCGGGCAGGGCGGCGATGGCGCCTGTCGAGATCAGGTCGGAGGCGCTGGGCAACCGTCGTGATCTGCGTGTATCGCCCCAACATCGGATGCTCATGGGCGATTGGCGCACCGAGCTCTATTTTGGGAACAGGCAGGTTCTGGTTCCGGCGGTCCATCTGGTGAATGGCACAACGATCCGTCAGGTCGCATGCCGCCGGGTGCGCTATGTGCATCTTGCCTTCGATCAACATGAGGTGATCTGGGCCGAAGGTATTCCGAGCGAAAGCCTGCATCTTGGGTCCGTCGCATTGGACCGTCTGAACGGGGCGGCCCGTGATGAGATCGCGATGCTTTTTCCCGAAATGTTTCAGCAGGCTGGAGCGAATCGGGGTATGCAACGCTCGACCGTTCGCCCGAGCCTGCGCGGCTGGGAGAGCGCGCTGGTTGCCTGACCCCTGCTGACGGGCCGTACGCGGCGCGGTGCAATTCTCCGGTTTCGCGTATGAAGTCCCGTCGTGGCAGGGATCTTCAGCTCCCGGGCCCCGCAGACACCCCGGGAGAGCCTACGCTCCCGGGATGCCTGCGATATCGTTGCGCGACGGCGCTGCGCCTAGCCTTCCGGCAGGAGGCCGGACGCCTTGGCGGCGTCGATTTCCTCGGCATCCAGAACGCCATCCGAATTGACATCGATGGCGGAGAAGAGGTCGGGATCCACCTCCGGCATGGCGGTCATGAATTCGTCCATGGTGACGACACCGTCACCGTTTGTATCCATGTCCTCCAGCGTTACCGCCAGCGCAGTAAGCGGCAGCGAAACCGCGAAGGCGGCGGTCGTGATTGAGAGTCCTTTGGTCATGTCGGGTTTCCTTTCAACTTTGCGTTTGGCGGAAGCGCATGCACTCCCGCCTGCAGCAAGTTGCAGGCGTGCTGGCCGCCTGTCCCTCCCTGTCTTCCGGAAGCCTGTGAAGTTGCGGAAGAGCACCGAAATGGCGCGGCACACTGTGCGGTGTGTCGCCGCTTCTCACGGGCTTCTCACGGGCGGGCAGAACGCCGCCGACCCGAGGGGGCGGTTTCGGCGGGAAACCGTCAGCCAAGCGCCTGGACGGGTCGCATCGTTCCGGTGGTGATATTCCGCCGATTGAGAAGAGCGGCGTTGCGATAGTGCCGTGCGGCGGGATGCTGCGCGTCCAGTACGCCCAACCGCACGAGGATCGAGGCGATGGCGCATTCGGCGGCGCGTGTGGCACCATCGGCGATCTTGAGTGCGACACCCAGCCCGCGCTCCGGCAGGATGGCGATGAAGACCCCTTCCGCCCCTGTCTTGAGTGCGACAGGCTCTGTGCAGGCGCGCATGAGCATCGTGCAGGCGCGCCCTTCGCCAGCGACAAGATCGGGATGTGTTACCATCGCGCGCCAGAGCTGTGTGGCGGCGCGGTGGCGGGCGCTGGTGCCTGCCTCTGCTGTTGCAAAGAAAGCCATGGCACGGGCCATACCCTGCAATGACGTCAGGAAATTGGGTGCCGAGCAGCCGTCGATCCCGAATCCGGGTGAGGTTTCGCCCGTGACCTCCTCGAAGGCCGCTTGGCAGGCGCGCTGAACCGGATGGCCTATCTCGGCATATTCCGGCCCGCCGCCCAGATGGCGGCTCAGCGTGAGAAAGCCTGAATGCTTGCCCGAACAGTTGTTGTGATACTGGCAAGGGCTGTGCCCGGCACGGATCAGCGCGTCACGCGCGGGGCGGTCTTCGGGGTCTTGCGGGCCACAGCGCAGATCCGCATCCGACAGGCCCAGTGATGCAAGCCATGCCTGGACACGGTCGGTATGGATCGCTGCGGCATTATGCGAGGCACAGGCGAGGGCGAGATGCGCGGATGTCAGGCCATGCGCGGCTGCCGCTCCGCTCTCGATGAGTGGCAGAGCCTGAATCATCTTGGCCGAACTGCGCGGATAGATGCAGGCATCCGGATCGCCCCAGGCCTCGACGATCTGGCCGGAGGCATCGCAGATGACAGCATGGCCCCGGTGCAGGCTTTCCACCACCGGGCCGCGCCAGATTTCGACCAATGGAATGGCGCTTGACATGATTGTGATCTCCCCTGGCACCGCGAATGTGCGGAAACCCGCCAATTCAAACTTTCGCCTGTCGTGTGTTTCAGGCTATTGTAGCAATGTCGAGTGCAAGGCGGGCAAGGTGTCGCAAGAAATCCCGATGAAGGATCTGCGGCGGCCCGGGAGTTTGAGGCAAAAGCGCAGCTTGGAGGCTGGACAGATGATATCACGACTTTCATCGGTGATGGCAGCGACCGTAATGGCGTTTGTCGCAGGCGGAGCGACGGCTCAGGAAGAAAGCACCAATCAGGTGGCGGCGAATACGGCCTGGAGCGTGTTCGAGGATCAGAATCCGAGGGAATGTTGGGCGGTGTCGTCCCCGACGGAAACCGTGAACACTCGTGACGGGCGCGTGGTCGCCGTGCGTCGCGGGGATATCCTGCTGATGACGTTCTATCGCCCGGAAGCCGGGGTGAATGGTCAGGTTGCCTTCACTGGCGGTTATCCCTTCGCCAGCGGCTCAACGGTCAACCTCGATATCGGCGGCACCGAGTTCGAGCTCTTCTCCGAAGGGCAATGGGCATGGCCCGCCAGCACATCGGAGGATGCGCAGATCATTTCCGCCTTCAAGCGGGGTGTCGATGCGGTGCTGACCGGGCGATCGTCACGCGGGACGACAACGAAAGACACCTTTTCGCTCATGGGCTACACTGCCGCCGTCGAAGAAGCCGAGAAGCGCTGTAACTGATCACCTGCTGCGGATAGCTGCGCGTGCCATGACCCGAATGTGCGCGCCTTGCGGCGCGCGCTTTCTTTCTGGTTTGAGTAT
>SLDH01000049.1 GCA_007125415.1 Roseovarius sp. | reverse complement strand
GTCTCGATCATGTGCACGGGGATGCGGATGGTGCGGGCCTGATCGGCGATGGAGCGGGTGATCGCCTGCCGGATCCACCAGGTGGCATAGGTCGAAAACTTGTAGCCCCGCCGATACTCGAACTTGTCCACGGCCTTCATCAGGCCGATATTGCCTTCCTGAATGAGATCGAGGAACTGAAGGCCGCGGTTGGTGTATTTCTTGGCGATGGAGATTACCAGCCGCAGATTGGCCTCGACCATCTCCTTCTTGGCTTGGCGCGCCTCCTTCTCGCCTTTCTGAACCTGCGCCACGATACGGCGGAATTCGGAGATATCGAGGCCCACATACTGGCCCACCTGCGCCATGTCCGCGCGCAACTCGGCCACCTTTTCTGGGCTGCGCTCCATGAACATCTGCCAGCCCCGGCCCGATTTCTCGGCCATGTCCTCGAGCCAGTTGGGATCAAGCTCGCGCCCGCGATATTCCTCGATGAACTCGCGGCGATTGATGCGGGCCTGATCAGCGAGCTTCACCATGGACGAGTCGATCTGCATGATCCGGCGGTTGATGCCGTAAAGCTGGTCGATCAGCGCCTCGATACGGTTATTGTGCAGATGCAACTCGTTCACGAGCTTGACGATCTCGGCGCGCAGCTTCTGATAGGTTTTCTCCTGTTTGCTCGAGAATGACCCGTCCTCGTTCAAGGTGGCCGAGATGCGGCTGTCCTGCATCTCGCTCAGTTTTTCATAATCGAGCGCGATGCGATCCAGTGTTTCCAGCACGCGCGGCTTCAGCGCGGCCTCCATCGCGGCAAGGCTCATATTGGCCTGCTCGTCGTCTTCATCATCGTCATCATCGGGGATCGGATTGCCGTCTGCGTCCAACTCGCCCGAGCCGTCGGCCTCCGGCTTTGCAGTGGGGGCGCTGGTGACATTCGCCGCTTCGACAACCGGCGCGCTTTCATCCTCTTCGCCCATCTGGTTGCCGAATGTCGCCTCGAGGTCGATCACGTCACGCAGCAGAATATCTTCCCCCAGAAGCTCGTCTCGCCAGATGGTGATCGCCTGAAAGGTGAGCGGGCTTTCGCAGAGCCCTGCGATCATCGTGTTGCGACCGGCCTCGATACGCTTTGCAATGGCGATCTCGCCTTCACGCGACAAAAGCTCGACCGACCCCATCTCGCGCAGATACATGCGCACCGGATCATCCGTGCGGTCGAGCTTTTCCTCCTTGCCCGATCCGAGCGTGATCTCGCCCTTCCGGCCGATCTCGGCCACGGCGGTGGTCTTCTGATCCTCCTCCTCGACCTCGTCATCCTCGATGATGTTGATGCCCATCTCGGAGAGCATCGACATGACATCCTCGATCTGTTCCGATGAGACCTGCTCGGGCGGCAGGGTCCTGTTCAACTGGTCATAGGTGATAAAGCCGCGTTCACGCCCCTCGGCGATCATCTTCTTGACAGCCGCCTGGCTCATGTCGAGCGAGTGTTCGGTGTCCTGATCGTCCGACTTCTGATCGTCATTGTCTTTTGCGGCCATGAAGCACTCCTTGGTTGGGGACGTCAGCGGTGATTCGGTCCAGGCGAATCAGTAGATCGATGGTGCGATTCGGCCACCCGTCTACCGCGATTTTTTCAGGATATCAGCAACGAACTATCGGATAAGCTTCGGTTTCGGGCGTTGTGTGGCATCAATTCCCTCCAGCATTTGCTTATGTCTCAACAGGTCCTTCCTGTCCAGTCGCAGGCCGTTCTCGGCCGTCACATACTCCGAATCATCCGCAGGCGCGCTGCGGAAGGCGCTGTTGCGCGCCTCGGCGGCCTGGGTCAGACGCCAGGTCTGCGCCTCATCAGGAAGGCCCGACAATTCCTCGCTCGCCTCGCTGACCTCCTGCTCCACCCCGCGCGGCGCGACCAGTTTGGCAAATTCCTCGTCGAGCGTCATCCGGGCCAGATCAGCCCGCCCCGGCCACCGCACCGGCGGCACGAGCGCGACGTGGGGTGCGCCCAGCAGCTTTTCAAGGGCACCTTCGCCCATCTCCTGCCCGATCCGCTCGCGCAGGCACGCCGCGCCATCCGCAGCATGGCGCAGGATGATATCCCGCATCCGCGCATGCGCAGGGTCATGGCACTCCATCCGGTCGATCTGACCCTCGAAACGCTCGGTCACGTCAGGACAGCAGACAAGTGTCGCGAGGATGACAGCCTCGCGCATCTGTACCTGTGCGCTGTCGCCACCCGCCACCAGAAGCGAGGATTTTGCAGCAGGCGTAGCCGGATCGGGCGCGTTCCATTTGCGGCGCTGACCCCGCGGCCGGGCTGATCGCTGCGAGGTGAAAAGCCGCCACCGCAGGTCCTTCAGTTCGCGTTCGTAGTAGCCGCGCAGGGATGCATCACGGATCAGACCGGTCCGTTCCTGGCAAGCCCGCTCCAATGCCGCCTTGCGCTCGGGGCTGTCAAAGCTGCGCCCCTCGGTTTCGCGCTGCCACAGGAGCCGCACCAGAGAGAGCGCCGTGTCGACCCGGGCCTGCACGGCCTCGGCCCCGTCGCGGCGCAGCAGATCGTCAGGGTCCTGCCCCTCGGGCATCAGCGCAAACCGAAGGGATTTGCCGGCCTCGAGCAAGGGCAGGGCGAGGTCCATCACCCGATATGCGGCGCGCAGGCCCGCCGCGTCACCGTCAAGCATGATCACCGGCTCGTCGCTCACGCGCCACAGCATCTGCAACTGTGTCTCCGTCACCGCCGTGCCCAGAGGAGCCACTGCCGCACCGAACCCCGCCATGGCGAGCGCGATCACATCCATGTAGCCTTCCGCCACGATCAGCGGCTGCCCCTTGCCGGCGGCCTCGCGCGCCGGACCATGGTGATAAAGCGTGCGGGATTTGTCGAAAAGCTCTGTTTCCGGCGAGTTGAGATACTTGGCGCTGTCGTTCGGGTCCATCGCCCGTCCGCCAAAGGCGATGCAGCGCCCGCGCGGATCTCGGATCGGGAACATGATGCGCCCGCGAAACGTGTCATAGGGCTTGCCCCCGTTTCGCGATGGCTTGGCAAGCCCCGCGCCGAGGATGAGATCATCCTCTATCCCGTTGGCCTTCAACTGATCCCACAGCCCCTGCCATGCCTCCGGCGCGAATCCGATCTCGAACCGCTCCAGCGCCTCCCCGGTCAGGCCGCGCCCGGCCAGATAGCTGCGCGCCTCCGCGCCCGCGCCGGCCTTGAGTTGCAGCCGGAAATGACGCACGGCCATCTCCATCACATCCCCCAGCCGGCTGCGCCGGTCGGCCTTGGCCTGCGCCTGAGGATCGCGCTCCGGAACGGTCATCCCCGCCTCCGACGCAAGGATTTTCACCGCTTCCATGAAATCAACATTCTCGGTCTCACGAACGAAGGTGATGGCGTCTCCCTTGGCGTGACAGCCGAAGCAATAGTAATAGCCCTTGCGATCATCCACATGGAATGACGCTGTCTTTTCCTGGTGAAACGGGCAAGGCGCCCACATGTCGCCCTTGGCCTGATTGGATTTGCGGTTGTCCCACATGACCTTGCGGCTCACCACCTGGCTCAGCGAGGTGCGGCTGCGCAATTCATCAAGAAATCCCGGTGGCAGACTCATTCCTCCTATATTGGTGGGCAGCAGGTCAGAGTCCAGTCCCGCGCTGCACCGCGGGATGGCAATGACGTGGCTCGCGGCGTTCTTTCGGCAGCACCGCTCTGGACGCCGCCCTTCACCCGAACCTGCCATCTGCTGCAGGGCGGGGCCGGAAAACAAGGGTTTTCCGGACCAGAATTTTTGCAAAATTCTGCCCCCGCTCAGCGGGCAGCCACGCGCTCCATGGCCGCTCGCAGATCATGCACAAGGGTCTCGGCAAAGCCGCGAAACACCATGATCCGGTAGCGATCGGCTCCCAGCCGTGTGATGCTCGCCATCATGTGGCGCAGGTCGGACCGCGCCGTATGGCCGCGCTTGAACCGGTCCGGGCGCAGATCGAGCGGCGTCAGCCGCGCCAGCACATCCCGCGCCCCCGGCCCGGTCAATGTCACCACGGCCCATGCATCGGATTGATCACTCAGCGCGGCCTCCGCAGCAAGGCGCGCATCAGGCGCGGGGCCAACCAGAAGCGCCATGCGCTGCCCGAACCAGAGCGCGCGCGCCCCGTCCCTCCCGGTCGCCCGGTTGGGGGCGGGCCAGGTCACCCCGTGCGCCTGTTTGAGCACCGTGGCAAGTGCGGCCTCGCGGCCCCTGTAAGGGGCAAGCGATGTCATGCGTTCAGGGCCCACCTCGGTCAGCGTGACCGTGCCGATATCAAGCGGCAACAGATCCGCACAAGGCGATTTCGCGACGAGATCAATCACGCATCCGTCCTCCCGCAGGATCGAAGGCCAGCGGATCGCTCACCCGGCACAATGTTTCGACACCCTGAAGATGTTCCACCATCCGCACCACCTCGCCATGGCGCGCCCGCCCGTTGCGCAGAAACCCCAGCGCCAGCGTATCGCCCAGCGCGGGAGAGTGACAGGTGGAGGTGACATAGCCCTGATCATGGCGGCTGATCGCCTCGGCCTGTTCCTCGAAGAGATGCGCCCCCGCAAGGATCGCCGCGCCGCTCTTCACGGGTCGCAGCCCGACAAGCTGTTCACGCTCCGCCCCCAAAAGGCCCGGTCGGGCCGCCGCCGCCTTGCCGATGCAATCCTTGTCCTTGCTGATCATGCCGGCCATTCCGATATCGAAGGCGGTAACGCGGCCATGGATCTCCGCATGGGTGATGAACCCCTTCTCGATCCGCAGGACATTGAGCGCCTCCATCCCGTAGGCACCGCCGCCCAGCGCCTCGGCACGATCGACAAGCCGGCTGAAAAGACCCTCACCATATCGGCTCGGCACCGCGATCTCATAGCCCTGCTCGCCCGAGAAGGAGATGCGGAACAACCGCGCGCCGACTGGCCCCATCGAAACGGCCCTGCAGCCCATGAATGGCAGGTCGAGCGGCCCCTGCAGCACCTCTTCCAGAAGCGCGCTCGCGCGGGGCCCCGCCACGGCGAATTGCGCCCATTGCTCGGTCACCGAAATGAGCCGAAGATCCATGTGCGGGCAGAGGCATTGATGCACGAATTCCAGATGCCGCAACACCTGCCCGGCCGCGGCGGTGGTCGTGGTCATCAGGTAATGCTCAGGACCAAGGCGCGCAGTGGTGCCATCATCCATGACATGACCGTCCTCGCGCAGCATCAGGCCATAGCGCACCCGGCCCTCGGCGAGAGTCGTGAAGCGGTTGGTATAGACGAAATCGAGAAACCGCGCGGCATCCGGCCCCTGGATGTCGATCTTGCCCAGTGTCGAGACATCCGTGATCCCCACGCTCTCGCGCACCATGCGTGCCTCACGGTCACAGCTTTCGCGCCATGTCGCCTCGCCGACGCGCGGGTAATGGCTGGGCCGGTACCACAGCCCCACTTCGAGCATCGGCGCGCCCCGGCGCAGGCTTACCCGATGGGAGGTGGTCAACCGGCGCGGCGCGAAGCCCATTCCCTGCGCCCCTGCGCCCATCGCGGCAATGCTGACGGGTGTGAAGGGCGGGCGAAAGGTGGTCGTGCCCGTCTCCGGTATGCCGTCGCGCGTGGCATCCGCCAGAACGGCAAGCGCCACCACATTGGAATTCTTGCCCTGATCCGGGGCCATGCCCTGCGTGGTGTAGCGCTTCATATGCTCCACCGAACGGAAATTCTCCTGCGCCGCCTGCGACACATCCTTGACCGTCACGTCGTTCTGAAAATCAACCCAGGCACGCCCCTTGCCGGGCACCGCCCAGAGCGGCACGATGTCATAATGCCCGTCCTCCGCCTTCGGGATCGCGGCCTCGACCGGTTTGAGGTCGAGTGCCCGGGCCGCGGCCATCCCGGCATGCCACCCGCTTTCGAGACAACCCGCCGTGGAGAACACGCCGCTGGCCGCTCCGGCCACGTCAAGCCCGGGCACCGCGCCCGCGCCCGGCAGGAAGGCCACGAGATCGGCATCCCAGACCGGGCGCGCGCCCAGATGGCAGGTGAGATGCACGCTCGGGTTCCAGCCGCCCGATATGGCCAGACAATCGGCCCGCAGCCTCAGGCTGCGCCCGGGCATGCGGATATCGACAGCCTCGAGCCGTCGGCCCCCATGGGCGCGGCTCACCACCGCGCCGGGGAAGAAGGGCAGATCGAGATCGGTCCTGGCCCCGTGCCGCGCATCGACCAGCGCACAGACATGCACCCCCCGCGCCATCAGATCCCGTGCCGTGCGATGAGCGCTGTCATTGTTGCCGAAAACGGCCACCGCGCGGCCCGGGCGCACGGCCCAGCGATTGGCATAGGCGCGCACCGCCCCGGCCAGCATCACGCCAGGGCGATCATTGTCCCGAAAGGCGACAGGCCGCTCCAGCGCCCCGGCGGCCAGAACCGTGCGCCGGGCGACAATACGCCAGAAGGTCTCCGTCGCCGCACCCTCCCGCCGCACCGTCGCCGGTGCTGCGCGCTCCAGCGCCGCATAGGTGCCATGGTCATACACCCCGGTCACACTGGTCCGGCACATGATCCGCACATTGTCCATGCCGGCCAGTTCCTCCGACACCTGCACGGCCCAGTGAGCACCCGGCTGTCCCGCCACCTCCCCGCTTTCACGCAAGAGCGCCCCACCCGGGCGCGTGTCCTCATCAGCGAGGATCACATCGGCCCCCGCGCGCGCCGCCGCGAGCGCTGCCATGAGGCCCGCAGGCCCCGCCCCGATCACGAGCAGATCACAATGCGCGAAGGCCTTGTCGCAGGTTTCGGCCGAAGCGACACCGGACAACGACCCGAGCCCCGCCGCCCGGCGGATCAGCGGCTCGTAAAGACGCTCCCAGAAGCTCTTCGGCCACATGAAGGTCTTGTAATAGAACCCCGCCCCCAGAAAGGGCGCCGCCCAGTCGTTGACCCCCAGCAGATCGAAGCCGAGGCCGGGCCAACGGTTCTGGCTGCGTGCCACCAGGCCATCATGGACTTCGCAGGTGGTGGCGCGCGCGTTCGGCTCCTGGCCCGGCCCCTCCCCGAGTGTCACCAGCGCATTGGGCTCCTCGCTGCCGGCCGTCAACGGCCCGCGCGGTCGATGATACTTGAAGGAGCGCCCCATCAGCCGGATGTCATTGGCCAGGAGCGCCGAAGCCAGCGTATCCCCGGCAAAACCCCGGTAGCTGCGTCCGTCGAAACTGAACTCCACAGGGGCCTCACGGTCGATCAGACCGCCTTGCGCAAATCTCATCATCCGCCCGCCCGCATGTCACTGGCCAGCGTGACACCATGCACCTCATGGCTGATCGTGTCGCGGGTCACCACAAGCCACGCGCCGCAGCCCGCCTCATGATACCACAGGTCGCGGGTGAGCCCCGCCGGATTGTCCCGCTCATGGATATAGGCGTTCCACGCCGCCGCATCCGCCTCCGGGACCGGACGGTCCAGCGCCACCGCCGCGCCCATATAGTAGAATTCGCGCCGGTCGCGCGCCCCGCAGATCGGACAGGTGATCCTCATTCCCGAACCCCTTTCAGGCAGACCAGCTTCATTTTGCCGGAAATACTCACTTTCCCTTCCTCGATCACACGCGCCTCAATGCAGGTTGTGCTGGCTGCCCGTCCCTTCCTCGTCCATCAGCCCGCGCCCGGTGCGGAACCGGTCCAGCCGGAACCGCTTTGCGGCCTCATGCGGGCGATCGAGCGCCATCAGATGCGCCATGCAATCGCCCGAGGCAGGTACCGCCTTGAATCCGCCGTAACACCAGCCGCAATCGACATAGAGCCCCTCGACAGATGTTCGGTCGATGATCGGGCTGCCATCGGGGGTCATGTCCATGATCCCGCCCCAGGAGCGCAGAACCTTGGCCTTGCCGATCATCGGCATGAGGGTCATGCCCGCCTCCATCACATGCTCGGCCATGGGCAGGTTGCCGCGCGCCGCATAGGAGGCATAGAAATCCAGATCGCCACCAAAGACCAGCCCGCCCTTGTCGGACTGGCTGATATAGAAATGCCCCATGCCGAAGCTGATCACATGATCGAGGCAGGGCTTCAGCCCTTCGGTGACGAAGGCCTGCAACACATGGCTTTCGATGGGCAGTCGCATGCCCGCCATCGCCGCCACCTGGCTGCTGCGCCCCGCCACGATGATGCCTACCTTAGGTGCAGCGATTGCGCCGCGCGTGGTCTGCACGCCGCGCACCGCGCCATCTTTCACGTCGACGCCCGTCACTTCGCAATTCTGGATGAGATCCACCCCCAGATCGCTCGCCGCACGCGCATAGCCCCAGGCCACCGCATCATGGCGCGCGGTGCCTGCGCGCCGCTGCAGCAGCCCCCCGCGGATGGGAAACCGCGCCTGATCGTAATCGAGATAGGGCACCATGCGCCTCAGATCCGCCACCGACAGCAATTCCGCATCATCACCCTGATTGCGCATCGCATTCCCGCGCCGGATCGCGGCGTCGCGCTGGCCATCATCGTGAAACAGCACGATCTGCCCGCGCTGCGAATGCATGACATTGTAATTCAGTTCTTCTTCCATCCCTTCCCAGAGCTTCAGCGAATGGCTGTAGAACTCGGAATTGCCGGGCAGAAGGTAATTGGCCCGCACGATGGTGGTATTGCGCCCGATATTGCCGCCCCCAAGATAACCCTTCTCGAGCACCGCGATCCGCTGCGCCCCATGCTTCTTCGCAAGGTAATAGGCAGTGGCGAGCCCGTGGCCACCGCCACCGATGATGATCGCATCATACGCGGGCCTGGGGCTGGCATCACGCCAATGGGGCCGCCAGCCACGATTGCCCCTCAACCCCTCTCTCAGAACCCGCAGGCCCGAAAACCGCATCCACACACTCCCGGTTTGTCTTTTGATGACAGAACCAAGTTCTTGCCCCGAAGGCAATGGGCAGGCGAGGCGTTCCGGACAAAATCCCCAAGCACGCCAACTCGCCGGACGGCAGAGCGGCGCGCGCGGAAAATCGGATTTTCCGGCCCGGAATTTTCGAAAAATTCCGGGGCCGCGCGTTCAGGGCCTACAGTCCGAGTGCGCGGTAACTGGTCGCCACCTTGCCGATGGCGACAAGATAGGCCGCCGTGCGCAGATCCTTCACGTCACCACGCGCATGCCAGACCTCACGCATGGAGCCATAGGCCGCCCGCATCGTATCGTCGAGCCCCGAGCGCACCAGTTCCAGTTCCCCTGCACCGCGCAGATAGCGCTTCTTGAAACTGGGGCTGAGTGTCCAGCCCAGTTCCTTGTCGGCACTCAGCGCCTCCAACTCGTCGACAATCAGTTGATGTCGCGCTTCTTCCTGCCGCCGGCCCATCCGTCCGAAGCGGATATGGCTGAGATTCTTCACCCATTCGAAATAGGATACGGTCACGCCGCCGGCATTGGCATACATGTCGGGGATGATCACGATGCCTTTCTCGCGCAGGACCTCATCCGCACCGGCGGTCACCGGCCCGTTCGCGGCTTCGATGATCAGCGGCGCCTTGATCCGCTCGGCATTCGAGAGGTTGATCACCCCCTCGAGGGCGGCCGGGATGAGGATGTCGCAGTCATGTTCGAGATATTTCGCGCCCTCGCGAATGAAGCGGCCCGAGGGATAGCCATCCACGCCCCCATGCTTGACGATCCAGTTATGGACATCTTCCACATCGAGCCCGTTCTCGTCCAGCAGCCCGCCATCGCGCTCGATGATGGCCGTGATCTTGCAGCCATCCTCCTCCGACAGGAACTTGGCGGCGTGATAGCCCACATTGCCCAGCCCCTGCACGATCACGCGCTTGCCATCAAGCGTGCCGCTCAGCCCTGCTGCCTTGATATCTTCACCATGGCGGAAATACTCCTGCAGGGCATATTGCACGCCCCGGCCCGTGGCCTCCGTCCGGCCCTGGATACCGCCTGCATTCACCGGCTTGCCGGTGACACAGGCGCGGCTGTTGATGTCGGTCGTGTTCATCCGGCGATACTGGTCGGCGATCCACGCCATCTCACGCTCACCCGTGCCCATATCGGGGGCGGGCACGTTCTGGCTGGGATTGATCAGGTCGCGTTTGGCCAGCTCATAGGCGAACCGGCGGGTGATCCGTTCCAGCTCATGCTCGTCCCAGTCGCGCGGATCGATGCACAACCCTCCCTTGGAGCCGCCGAAAGGCGCCTCGACCAACGCGCATTTATAGGTCATCAGCGCCGCCAGCGCCTCGACCTCATCCTGGTTGACGGCCAATGAATAGCGGATACCCCCCTTGACCGGCTCCATATGTTCCGAATGCACCGAGCGATAGCCGGTGAAAGTGTGGATCTGGCCGCGCAGGCGCACACCGAAACGCACCGTGTAGGTGGCATTGCAGACGCGGATCTTCTCCTCCAGCCCGGGGGGCAGATCCATCAGGGCAACCGCCCTGTTGAACATCAGATCCACGCTGTCGCGAAAGGACGGCTCTTTGGCTTGTGTCATTGTCTCACTCCCTCTGTCATCCCTTCTGCGCCGAGTTCTTGTTGCACAGAGAATGTGAAACCATGGTTAAGGTCTTGCGGACATTTGTCCAGAAAATGCCGGGATGACGCAGGCCCCAACCTGACCGGCCGGAATTTTCACGCGTTATTCCCCGCGCGACGGAAACAATCCGTTCGATTGCGAGGGATTGGCGCTAGTCCACAGATAATGAACATGAATTTGCAAACACCGCGCCTTAATTCCGCCATAGACATCATCAATACCGAGCGGTGGACCAATGTATTTCCAGGGCCTGCCCCTGCTTGCCGAGGTAACGATATGACAAGTACCCAGATCCTCAATCGTCGAACACGCCGCGCGCTGACCGCACGCCTTGGCAAGCTTCTCACGCATCGTTCAGGCAGCTTCGCGCGGTCGGAAGATGGCGGCATGGCCATCGTCGGCTTCTTCGTCTTTCTGATCATGATCCTGATGGGCAGCCTCAGCATCGATGTGATGCGCCAGGAGATGGAGCGCACGGAACTGCAGGCCGTCAATGACAGCGCGACGCTGGCAGGTGCGGGTGCACCTGCAGAGGCCAACGCCGAAGATATCCGCGCCATCGTGGAGGATTTCTTCGTCAAGAGCGGCAAGGGCGACTATCTCAACGAAATCGGACCGGACGATATCATCGCAAGGCTCAACGCGAGGGTGGTTTCTGCCTCCGCCAATGTGACGCTGAACACCTACCTGATGCGCCTCATGGGCGTCGACACGCTCACGGCCACAAGCGCTGCCACGGCACAGGTGCGCACGCCCAAACTCGAGGTGGTGATGGTGCTCGATCTGTCGGGTTCCATGGCGTTCAATTCGCGCCTGGAGAATCTCAAGGTGGCCGCGAAGGAGTTCGTGACGACCGTCCTTTCAAGCTCGGATCCCGGCGATACCGTGATTTCCGTGGTCCCGTTCAGTTGGGGCGTGACACCATCGCGGGGGATTTTCGAAGCCCTTTCGGTGGACCAGACCCACAATTACTCGACCTGCCTCTACTTCGAGCCGGATGACTACAACACAGCAGCCATCTTTCCTGCTCCGACCGACCCCAACGTGATGCCTGTCACCTACAAGCAGCGGATTTACACCACCTACCGGGGCACCATTTTCGACGGCCTCGAGCATGGGTCGCTCGCGGATGGCATGTCGCCACGCTACAACCGGACCTGCTACACGGAAGAATTCTTCGAGATCATGCCTTTCTCGATCAGTGAAGCGGCTCTGCACGACAAGATCGACTCCCTTCAGTCCGGCGGTTCAACCTCCAAACATCTGGGGATGAAATGGGGTGCGGGCTTGCTTGACCCGGCTTTCGCTCCGGTGATCACTTCTCTGCAAACGCCGCGTGCACGAACCCAGCCCGATGGCAGCATCGCCATGGTCACCGAGGTCGATCCGATGCTCACCAACGTCCCTGCGCCCTACGACGAACCGGAGACTCAGAAGGTGATCGTGTTGATGGGCGATGGTCAGAACGACGCCACCTTCATGTTCTCCGATCCCAACAACCATCTGGTCAGGTCAATCCCGAATACACAGGGGCCGAATGACTATCGTGGCCCGGGATCGTTTCTTCACAAGCTGGTGGAGTTCGAGGAAGTGTTCGATTACGCCTATGACATCTACGATCCGAGCCGCACGTGGCATGGGGCCTGGGTCGAGCAGTATTGCTGGTACAGCTGGCTGGAATGTGTCTACACCTCCACCGAAGACGAGATGCATTACATCTTCAACCCCAACAACAACCGGTATTACCCGGTGGATGGCAGCGCGTATCTGACCGCCTGGCAGTTCAACAATCTGCGCAACAGCCTGCCTGCAACCTATGTCGATGACAACGGCATCGAGCAGCCCACCCATGTCAACTATGACTGGGAGACCGCCTGGGGGCGCATGTCGGTGCGCATGGTTGGCGAGTTGACCGGAAACTGGGGCCCGTGGAACGATTTCATCGGGGACAGGGTCACCAAGGACACGAAAGACACATTGCTCGACCAGGTCTGCACCGCGACAAAGGCAAATGGTGTCCTGGTCTTCAGCATCGGTTTCGAGGTGGAAAACGCAGGCAATGCCGATGAAGTCTTGCGCAATTGCGCTACGTCTCCTGCGCATTACTACTCGGCTTCCGGCGTGCAGATTTCGGATGTGTTCGGCTCCATCGCGGCCAATGTGCAAAGCCTGAGGCTGACCCAATGATGCGCGCCTGTCTCGCCCGCGCCTGGTGCCGCTGCCGGGACGAAACCGGGGCCGTGGCGCTCGAATTCGTGCTGGTTTTCCCGGTGATGGCGGCGTTGATCGCGCTCACCCTGGAGATGGGTCTCATAACGCTGCGCCAGACGATGCTGGATCGCGGGCTCGACATGGCCGTGCGCGAGGTGCGTCTCGGCACGGGCACAAATCCCAGCCATGACGAGATCAAGGAACTGATCTGTCAGAACGCGCTCTTCGTGCAGGAATGCAACAACAAGATGTTTCTCGAAATGGAAGCTAGCGATGCGCGCGCCTTTACACCACTCAACGCCACGGCGGTCTGTACCGACGATACACTGCCCGATGGCGCCCGCCCGGCAAGGCGGTTCGTGCCCGGGCAACCCAATGAGATCGTGATGCTGCGCGCCTGCCTGAAATACAGCCCGGTTTTCCCCGAAGCCATTCTGGGCCAGCTTTTGCACAAGGATGGTGCCGGTGAAGCCGCCATCCTCGCCGTCAGCGCCTTTGTACAGGAACCCAACTGAGATGAAACGCTCCTTCATACAAGATATCCGGATACGCCTGCATGACGCCTATCTGCGGTTTCGCAAGGGCACCGAAGGGGTGATGGCCGTGGAAATGGTGATCATGCTGCCCGCCCTGTTGTGGATGACCGCTACATCGCTCGAACTTTACGATGTACATCGCTTCAAGGCGGCCCGCATCAAGGCCACCTATACCGTCGCGGACATGCTGTCGCGCGAGATGATCCAGGCCGATACGGCCTTGCTGAACACCGCCAAAATGGTTTTCGATCAGCAAACGATGGACCCTCGCGAAACGCAGTTGCGCATGAGCGTCGTGCGCTATCGCGGCGCAACCGATACCTACGAGGTTGTCTGGTCCCATCTGCGCGGGAACGGCCCGATGCCACCGCTCGTGACAGCGGATGTTGCCAATGCACATGACGAATTGCCGGTCCTCTCGGGCGGCGAGGAACTGATCATCGTGGAGAGTACGTCGGTTTACCAGCCGCTGTTCGACTTTCCCGGCCTGAACAACAGCTATGCGGTCAACACGCGGGTCTTCACAGGGATCCGGTTCCTGCCGCAACTCTGCTTCGAATGCGAAACCTGAACGGGCGGCGCGCAACCTGATGTTCCGGCGATCATTGTCGGCGGAAGATGGCCTTCACCGGGCGCCGTCCCTGCGCCACAGCCGCGCTCAGAATGTCGGTCGCACTTCCGCGCCACGCTCTTCCGGCTCATCATCGACGAGCTCCGTGGGAAAGCCCGGCGCGGTGATGTCGAGCCCCGTCGCCTCTTCCAGTCGCTCGATCATCCGGTCCGACTGCGCACGATCACCATAACGGGCCTGCCCGTCGCGCATGAGGTCTATGATCATCGGCGAAATTTCCAGCGGCACGCCGTTGCGCTCGGCGATCTGCTGAAAGAGGCCGATATCCTTCAGGATGAGATCCATCGTGAAATCCACGCAGCGCGAGCCCGACAGGATCAACTGGCTTTCGGTTTCGTGCACGAAGGATGTGCCCGAAGAGATGCGGATCGCCTCATAGGTGGTGGCAAGATCCATGCCCGCGGCCTTCATCGTGGTCAGCGCCTCGCAGAGCATCAGCAGATGGCCCGTAGCCAGATAATTGGTCATCACCTTCAGCACGCTGGCGCTTCCGATCTCGCCGGTATGCAGCACCCGGCGCCCCATTATGGTCAGAAGCGGCAGCACACGCTCGAAGGTGGCGCGGTCACAGCCCGCGAAGATGCTGATATTGCCCGTGGCCGCCCGGTGGCACCCGCCCGAAACAGGACAATCCACCGCGGCGCCGCCCCGCGCGATCACCAGCGCGCCGAGACGTTTGACCTCCGCCTCATCCGTGGTGGACATCTCCAGCCATATCTTGCCTTCCCCGATTTCGGGCAGCATCTCCTCGACCACAGCCGCACTCGCCGCAGGGCTGGGCAGGCAAGTGATGACAACGTCACAGGCGCGCATCATCTGCGCCGGACTTTCCCCGTCAATGGCACCGCGCGCCACGAAATCCGCCTTGAGATCCGCATTGAGATCGTGCACCCGCAGGTCCGCCCCGTTCCGCAACAGGCTTCCCGACAGCTTTCCGCCGACATTGCCAAGTCCGATAAAACCAATCTTCATGTCTGTTCCCTCTCCGTTGAGCCGACCATTGCTCTCACGGCGCGCAATGACTGTCCCGCCCGCGACATTCAAGCCCCGGTGCCGACCCGCCTTTCACTTTTTCAAGAACAGGCAACAGCCCACGCACAAGCGCTCCGCGCCACGGCACATATCCGCATCTTGGCACGTTGCTGCGCGCTCCTTACCTGCTCCGGCAAAGGAGTATCGCCATGTCCATCAGACCCACGATCGAGACCCGCCCCGCCCGCCCGACCCTTGAAGGGGCCGGTGTGCATCTGCATCGCGCCTTCGGCTTCGGAGACCCGTCGGAACTGGACCCGTTCCTGCTTTTCGATGATTTCCGCAATGACGACCCGGCGAAATATCGAAACGGCTTTCCCTGGCACCCACATCGCGGGATCGAGACGATCACCTATATCCTGTCCGGCGAGGTGGAACACGGCGACAGCCTGGGCAATAGCGGCACGCTCGGTGCAGGCGATGTGCAATGGATGACGGCAGGATCGGGCATCCTGCATCAGGAAATGCCGCGTGGCAACGCGGCGGGCCAGATGCACGGCTTTCAGCTTTGGGCGAATCTGCCATCCTCCCTGAAGATGACTGCGCCCCGTTACCAGGATGTCGCGGCGCAGGAAATACCGGAGGTGACCGATGATGACGGTACGCATGTGCGGATCATCACCGGATCCTTCTGGGGCCGGCGCGGGCCGGTGGATGGTATCGCCGCCGATCCGCAATATCTGGACGTGACCGTGCCCGCCGGGGTGCGCAAGACCTTGCCGATCGACACCTATCGTCGGGCTTTCGCCTATGTCTTCGAGGGCAGCGCCGCCTTCGCCGATGCCAGCAGGCCCACAGGTGTGCTGCTGGAGAAGGAAGTGGCCGGGAAGGAGGTCAACATCCGCGATCTCAGCGGGAACCGGACATTGGTGCGCTTCGGCACGGGAGACGCGGTAACCCTGCAGGCCGGAGAGCAGGGCGTGCGTTTCCTGCTGATCTCGGGCGCGCCCATCGCCGAGCCTGTGGCCTGGCATGGCCCGATCGTGATGAACACGCAGGAAGAAATCCTGACTGCCATGCGGGAGTTGCGCAACGATAGGTTCATCAAGGCGTCCCATTGATCAGGCTTCGCACTGTCGCCCGGCAAGTCGGGCGGCAGCGCTGGCGGAGGGTGCGGGTGCCTCCGGCGGGAGTATTTTGGCAAAATGAAGAGCGGTGCGTGCCGAAACGCCACTGCCGGCCCGGGATGGCATGACTGCCTGATCTGCAACACGCATCACGTCAGGCAGGGGCGGAGTGACCTCAGCGGTTTCCTCCCCTGGCGGGCCGTGGCGGTTCCACGGTCACGAAGAAATTCCTGTAACGCTCGGTCATCGCCCAATTGCCGCTGAATCCTCGCGGAATCATGAAGGCGTCGCCGGGAATGAAGGTTTCGGAATGACCGTCGGCATCGGTGATGGTCAATGAGCCTTCAAGCACGAAGCAGCATTGATCATAGGGATAATCCATGATCCGTTCGGTGCAGGCGGTGCATTCCCAGACACCCGCATTGACGGTGCCTTCGGGGTTTGAAAAGAACATGTGACCGCGTTCGTCCAGCGTGCCATCGACAACCGTCTCGGGACTGATGTAGCCCATGGGCTCAAGATCCATGCCCGGTGCACCATCGGGCAGCAGCCGTGTAATCCGTTTGTTCATCCCTGCATCCCCCTTGCGTCGTGTCATCAAGGAGCGTCGTGCAGAACCGGCTGGTCTGTCAACATGCCAGATGATCATGCAGAAGTGTCGGATGCGGGGAGCGGACACGCCGATGACCGAGCGGTCCGGCAGTGCGTCGGGCGGGGCTGCGGCGATCAGCCCCTGATCACACGGGCGAATTTGTCGAAGATCACCTCATTGGCGCAGATCACCGCGCCATCCGAGAGGATATCATCCTCGGGCTCCAGCGGCTCCACCAGCGCGCCCGCCTCCTGCAGGATGACGATGCCTGCAGCCATGTCCCACGGGTTCAGCCCCCGTTCCCAGAAGCCCTCATAGCGCCCGGCGGCCACATAGGCCATGTCGAGCGCCGCCGAGCCCCAGCGCCGCACACCCGCGCAAGCGGGCATCAGACGCGCCAGATCCTGCAGGGTCTCGGGCAGATCCGCGCGCCCGCCGAAGGGCACGCCGGTGGCGAAGATGCTCTCGATCATCTTCGCACGGCCCGACACCCGCAACCGCGCCGCGTTGAGATATGCCCCCTCGCCTCTTTCGGCCAGAAACATCTCGTCCTTGTTGGGATCATAGATCACGCCCGCGACGATCTTTCCCTTGTGTTCCAGCGCGATGGAGACGGCCCAGTGGGGCAGCCCGTGCAGAAAATTGGTGGTTCCATCCAGCGGATCGACAATCCAGCGGCGAGTCGGGTCCTGCCCCTCGTCCTCGCCGCCCTCCTCGGCGAGCCAGCCATAGGTGGGGCGCGCGCCCATCAATTCGTCCTTGATGATCTTTTCGGCCGCAGTATCGGCGCGGCTGACGAAGTCACCGGCACCCTTCATGCTGACCTGCAGGTTCTCGACCTCGCGGAAATCCTTGGACAAGGCGCGCCCGGCCTTGCGGGCGGCCTTGAGCATGATGTTGAGATTGGCGCTGCCTGCCATGGGGTGTCTCCTGATACTTCGGGGTCGCGCATATACGCGCAGGCGGCGCTAGACAAGCGCGTCCGCGCTCCGCTGAAGCCGCACCGGGATTTCGCGTGCCAGCCGGATCAACTGTGCGACATAGGGCTTGTCGGCGTCCTCATCGCGGATGGCCGCGTATAACCGCTTCGTCAGGCCCTGCTCGGTGACCTTGCGCGTGACATAATCGGAGGAGGTTCTGACCTCGCGCACCACCCAGTCGGGCAGAACCGCAACCCCCCGGTTGGAGGCCACCAGCATAAGGATCACCGCCGTCAATTCCACTTGCCGCAGCGCGGCGGGCTCGACCTTTGCGGGGATCAGAAGCTCGGTGAAGACATCGAGCCGGTTGCGCTCCACCGGATAGGTGATCAGGGTCTCCGAGCGGAAATCCTCGGCCACAACGAAATCCCGCCGCGCCAGAGGATGCTGCGAGGAGGCCACGAAAACCGGCTCGTAATCGAAAAGCGGCTTGAAGCTGATCCCCGGCAATTCCTCCGGGTCGGACGAGACCACCAGGTCGACCTCCTCCTTGCGCAGGGCCGGCAAGGCATCGAAGGCAAGGCCCGGGCGGATATCCACATCGACATCCCCCCATGTCTTGCGAAACTTGTCCAGCACCGGAAAGAGCCACTCGAAACAGGCATGGCACTCGATGGCAATATGCATGCGCCCCGCGCTGCCCTCCCGCAGCCCGTTGAACTCGGCCTCCAGCGCCTCGATCTCGGGCAGGATCCTCTCGGCCAGCCTGAGCAGGCGCTGCCCCGCCGCAGACAGCTTCAGGGGCTTGGAGCGGCGCACGAAAAGTTCGACTCCCGCCTGGTCTTCCAGCCCCTTGATCTGATGGCTGAGCGCGGATTGGGTGATGTTGAGCATCTCCGCGGCTCGCGCCAGCCCACCGCAATGATGGATCGCCCGGATGGTCCTGAGATGCCGGAATTCGATGTGCATGTGAGCGTGCCTCATTCAGAAGATGAATACTATGAGCTTGTCTCACATACGAGCGTGGGCGACAAGGGTTGCACCCCCGTTTGAAAGGTGACCATTCATGAAACCGCCCCATGTCTCCTTCGAGTTCTTTCCGCCCAAATCGCTCGAAGCGTCGTTCCGCCTCTGGGATACCGTCCATGCGCTCGCCCCGCTGGAACCGCGCTTCGTCTCCGTGACATATGGCGCAGGCGGGACCACGCGCGAGTTGACCCGTGATGCGGTCCGAACGCTGCACGGTGCCACCGGGCTGAACGTGGCCGCGCATCTCACCTGCGTGGATGCCACCCGGGAGGAAACCCTTGCCATCGCGCACGATTTCAAGGCCGCGGGTGTCTCCGAAATCGTGGCGCTGCGCGGTGACCCGCCGAAGGGCAGCACCCGCTTCACCCCGCATCCGCAAGGCTTTACGGATAGTTGCGAGCTTATCGCGGCACTGGCGGACACAGGTGATTTCACCATTCGCGTGGGTGCCTATCCCGAAACCCATCCCGAAGCAGCCGACGGCCAGGCCGATATCGACTGGCTCAAGCGCAAGGTGGATGCGGGTGCCTCCGAGGCCATCACGCAGTTCTTCTTCGAGGCGGAGACTTTCTTGAGATTCCGTGACGCCTGTGTGAAAGCCGGGATCGACATTCCGATCATCCCGGGGGTCCTGCCGATCGAGAACTGGCGCGGCGCACGCAAATTCGCGCAGGCTTGCGGCACGCGGACCCCTGCATGGGTGGCGGAGGCATTCGAGAAGGCGATGCGTGATGACCGGCACGATCTGCTGGCCACAGCACTCGCGACGGAGCTTTGCTCGGACCTGCTGGAAAACGGCGTGGAGCATCTTCATTTCTACACGCTCAACAAACCCGATCTGACCCGCGATATCTGCCACGCGCTGGGAGTAATGCCGAAAACGCAGCTTCGCCACGTGGCCTGACGAAGAACGCTGCATGATCCGGCTTTTCCGGCTTGCATGACAAATCCAGAGCAGTGCATGCGCAGGCAGGTGCTTGCCTCTTTGGTGCTCGCTGCTCCTCAGGTTTGATGGAGCTTCCTTTGGAGCGGGCGATCACACAGCCTTACAGCTTTTTGCGTCTAATCGGGTTCTCCTGTGCACAGTGACAGGGCATGCGACCGCCCGGGTGGGCGCAGAATGCGCCCGCCGTGGGGCGGGCGGGCGCATGCCCGGGCCGCAAGCGGCCCGGGCGGGGCTGAATCCTATTTGGCGCAACAT
>SLDH01000251.1 GCA_007125415.1 Roseovarius sp. | reverse complement strand
TGCGGGACGGAGCGGCCTTTGATCTTGTGCACGACACAGGGCCGCGCCCGACCTCGGGATGGCGCGCCAGGCTGTGTGTCGGGCGCTTTATGGTTCCACAACTGCCACAGGATTTCTGCTGGCACCGTTGCAAGGCGCCCTCCCGGGGGGAGGTCGGGCGCGGCCCGGGCCGCTACGCGGCTGTTCCGGGCCATGGTAAACATCGGCGACCGCCCGCAAAGGGCTCGACGCGGCCAGTGGGTATCTCGTGTCAGGTGACGAACACTAGATGCTGCGCCGAGGACGCGCGCCCGGCGCGCGGCCGAGACAACACTGTGCGCGGAAACCGCGCTCCTTTCTCAGAGTTCCGCCAGCACATGGTCCAGAAGCGCACCGTTCTCGATCCGAAGTCGCAATGGCAGCGTCAGGACCTTCTGGCGAAACTCCAGGGGCAGACGCATGGCGTCCCTTTCGGTTGTGACCAGTTGCGCGCCGAGCGCGCTCGCCTCTCCGTCGAGCCGCGCCATCAGGGCCCGGGTCAGAGGCTGATGCGCCTCCATCGTCTCCGCACGCAAGAGCGTCGCGCCCAATCCGCGCAGGCTCGCAAAGAATCCTTCCGGTGTCCCGATCCCGGTAAAGGCCAGAAGCGACGCCCCCTGCCAGTCCATGCCGGTCTGAAGCGGCTCCAGCTGGCCGCGCAGATGCGGCCCCGTGATGGCACCGGCCCAATGCGCCTCGAAAAGCTTCTGTGCCTTGGGGGGGCCGATGGACAAGAGCAGATCGGCCGCACTCAGGGCGGATGCCACAGGCTCCCGCAATGGCCCGGCAGGCCGGCAAAGCCCATTGCCGAACCCCTCGATCGCATCCGCCACGACGATGCGGATATCGGGCGACAGCACGCGCGGCCCGCGCCCATCTTCCAGGGTGATCACCACGGCCCCCGCGCGCGCGGCAGAGCGGGCCGCACTGGTTGCGTCGCGGGCCACCCAGACCTTCGTGAAGGCGGCGATAAGCATGGCATCATCGCCCACCTCTTCCGCCCGGTGCCGCGCCGGGTCCACTTCCACGGCCTCCTCCGGCCCCATGCGCCCGGCCTTGCATGCCACGACGGCTCTGTGCCCAAGCCTTTCAAGATGTTGAACGAGTGCGATCACAGCAGGCACCATGCCGCTGTGCCGAGGCGTGAGCGTCCTGAGGCAGATCACCGGAACGGGCAGCGTCAGAGGCTCCGGTTCGGATGGTTGGCGAGACCGGAGCTTCGCCGTGATCCAGCCCAGCGGGGTCAGCAGGCGTGCGGCGATCCCCGGTCGGTCGGGGGGTCTGTACCAGAAGGCCGGGGCCCGCATCAGCGCGCCGTCACAAGATCGAGTGTGTCCTGAATGAGATCGAGCAACCGGTCATTCACCTCGGCCGCCTGCGAGGCGACATCCCAGGCGGCATGGGCCATGGCCGCTGCGTGATCCGGCGCGATGAGCTGGCTGACCGCGGCCGCCATGGTCTCCGGGTCGCGCACGATCCGCGCGGCGCGCATCTCGGCATAGCGGCCATATTCCTTGAGATAGGTCCGCACATTGGGTCCGTAGAGGATGGCTGAGCCATGGACGGCGGGCTCATCGGGATCGCGCCCCGTCATGCCCGGCAAGAGCGATTGGCCCATCAGGCAGATCGGGGCCAGCCGGTACCACAGGCCAAGCTCCCGCTCCGGCTCGCCGAGGATCACCTGGCAGTGCTCCGACGGCTCGTCACCGGCAGACCAGTCGGCAAAGCGCAACCCCTCCTCTGTCAACCGGGCGGCGATCTCGTCCTTCGCGTCCGGGTGCTCAGGGCAGATCACCAGCATCAGCCGATGCGCAAAGCGGCTGACCTTCCGGCGCGCCTCGAGGACGATGTCCAACTCACCCGGGTCCAGATATGCCGCCAGCCAGACGGGTCGTCCGAGAAGGATCCGGGCAAGCTTGTCGCGCGCGGCTTCATCATAGGGCCGGGGCAGCGCTTCGGTGCGCAGGGGGCCCGATATGGTGATGTTCTCTTCGGACAGCCCGAGGCGGCAGAGGCTTTGCGCAGCGCTCCTCGAGCGTGCCTGGACCTGGGCAAAGCGCTGCAGAAGGGATCGTGACAGATCGGGAAGCCAGCGCCATCGCGGGCGGGCGAATTGCTCTTCGGTCGCGTCGATCAGATAGAGCGGGATGCCGCGCTTGTCGGCGCCGGTCAGCAAGGCGGGCCGCAGCTCGGCCCCCGCCCAGAGGCAGAGATCGGGGGACCAGTGGTCGAGAAAGGCCGTCACCGCCGCGACCCTGTCTTCCGGCAATGGCTGGACGAGTGTGCTTTCGTCGGCAGGCTCGGGGGTCTTTGCGCCCTCTGCAACCGTCAGAAGCATATGCAGCCCCGGTCGCAGTTGCGCCAGCCGTTCGGCAATCTGCACGAGGGCCTTCGCCCGCTCGAGATCGGCGGCATGTGCCCAGACAAGCTCTCCCTCGGGCCGCCCGATCTCGAAGTCGCCCGATGGCTGCGTGGTGCGGCGGGCATATGCCATATAGGCGGCAAGGCTCAGCGAGCGTGTCATGCGTGACAGGGCATCCTCGGCAAGGGGTCAGGCGCGCAGCCTATCCCTCTGGCCTGCGTGGTCAAGCGGAACAGAGGCTTGACCTGCGGGACGAAACAGGCAACCACATCGCGGATCACTTCAAAGGCCCGCCCGTCATGTCAAAGCCCTTTCTCGTCCTGCAATTGCGCCCCGAGACGGAGGCGTCGGACAATGAATTCGAAGCCCTTCTGCAGAAAGGCGGCTTGCCGTCTGACCGGGCGCATCGCATCCGCCTTGATCAGCAGGCCCTCCCCGCGGATCTCTCGCTTGACGATCACGCGGGCGTCATCGTCGGTGGCGGGCCGGGCTGTGTCTCCGACAGCGCGGATGAAAAGACAGCGATGGAGGCCCGGATCGAGGCCGCCGTCCTGTCGCTCATGCCCGAGATCACCGCGCGGGATTTTCCATTTCTGGGCTGCTGTTATGGTATCGGCATTCTGGGCAAGCATCTGGGTGGCGATGTAAGCAAGCGCGCCTATGGCGAGCCGGTGGGCACCGCCGCCTGTGAGATCGTTGCCCCCGATCCGCTGCTTCAGGGCGTGCCGGAGCGCTTCACCGCATTCGTGGGCCACAAGGAGGCGCTTCAGGCCCTGCCCGACGGGTGCACGCATCTGGTGGCCTCGCCCGCCTGCCCCTTTCAGATGGTGCGCCACGGACGCCATGTCTATGCCACACAGTTTCATCCCGAGGCCGATGCGCAAGGTTTCGAGACACGGATCAGGATCTACCGGCACAAGGGCTATTTCCCGCCCGAGACGGCGGATGATCTCATCGCCATGTGCCGCGCAGCCGATGTGCATGCGCCCGAGCGGATTTTGCAGAATTTCGTGCAGCGCTACGGCGGCTCGGCGGGGGGCTGAGGCGGCGGATCAGGGGCCGGGGCAGCATGTGCTGAAACAGCAATGCAACTTCCCAATTCGCTCGGAAGATTCCACCAAACAGGCCGCTGAAAAATGAACAATGGCTGCAAAAACGACGAAAACTGTTCTTGCCCCTCTGCTTCTACGCCAAGAGCAGGGCGCCGCCCGGGCGAGACGGAGGAGCAAGCCTGTCGCGGAACAGTTTTCCGGCTCAAGGCGCCTGGAGACAGGAGTTAGGCAGTTTTCACCAGCCTCCCAAAGGCGTTGCACCAGTCGATCCGCAATCCTGAGTCTTGTGTCGCGTGGCTCTATCGGGCAGATCAAGGCAGGTTTCTTGACATACGAAACAAGTCCTGCCGGTAAATTCGACCAAGAAAATGCGCCATGGGATCCGAATTGATTGCGACGGCAGACAGGAAAGCGACGCTGTCTGCGAGGTGACGCGTATGGCAACCGACGGCATGACGGCCCGCATCACAGGTAATCGCCGAATTCATCGAGGATGCGGGCATAAACCTGCCGCTTGAACGGCACGATGCGCGCCACAAGCTGATCGGGGGGTAGCCAGCACCATCGGGAAAACTCCGGGGTCTCGGTGCCGATGTTCACATCCGCATCGGTGCCCTGAAAGCGCATCAGAAACCATTTCTGCTCCTGCCCGCGATAGCGCCCTTTCCAGAGTTTAGGCACCAGATCATGGGGCAGATCATAGGGGATCCAACCCGCCGTCTCCGCCTCGATCTGCACAAGCGAGGCAGGCACGCCGGTCTCTTCGCGCAATTCGCGCAAGGCGGCCTCGCGGGGCGCTTCTCCCGGGTCGATGCCGCCCTGGGGCATCTGCCAGGCTTCGGCCTGATAGTCGATCCGCTGACCGGCAAAGACATGGCCCTCTGCATTCACCAGCATCACGCCGGCACAGCGACGATAGGGGAGTTTTGCGATCTCTTCGGGGGTCATCATCTGCTCGATACTGCCTCCTGTCCTGATGAGACGATCGCGCCCCGGGGTCAAGCAGATTGAGCCCGAACGAAAGCCCTGCCTGAATTGAACGAAGAACCTCATCGGTGAAAAGCCTTCCAACTTGGGAAAAACATCTTGAATTTCCCGAAGAGCGAAGAAAAAAGTCGCGATGACGTGCGACCTCGCCTAGGTATGAAAGTGACGGATCGCGCGATTGACAGCGGCCTTGGAGGCGAGGCACACCGGACAGGCGCAGCGCGCCCGAGGAGGAACAAGGAAGCCTGATGACCCTTCAGCAACCCAAGCTCGACACCTCCCCGCACGTATCCGACGAAATCCGCAAGACCACCTGCTACATGTGCGCCTGCCGCTGCGGTATCGACGTGCACATGAAGGAGGGCAAGGTCGCCTATATCGAGGGCAACCGCGATCATCCGGTCAATCGCGGTGTGCTCTGCGCCAAGGGCTCGGCGGGCATCATGCAGGTCAATGCCCCCTCGCGCCTGCGCGCGCCGCTGAAGCGGGTGGGCCCGCGCGGTTCGGGGAAGTTCGAGGAAATCGGCTGGGACGAGGCGCTCGAGATCGCCACAAGCTGGCTCGAACCGCTGCGGCGCGACGCGCCCGAAAAGCTGGCCTTCTTCACCGGGCGCGACCAGTCACAAAGCTTCACCAGCTTCTGGGCGCAGAATTTCGGTACGCCGAACTACGCCGCCCATGGCGGGTTCTGCTCGGTCAACATGGCGGCTGCGGGCATCTACACGATGGGTGGCGCCTTCTGGGAGTTCGGCCAGCCCGACTGGGAGCATACCAGGCTCTTCATGCTGTTCGGCGTGGCCGAGGATCATGACAGCAACCCGATCAAGATGGGTATCGGCCGGCTCAAGGCGCGCGGCGCGAAGGTGATCGGGGTGAACCCGATCCGCTCAGGCTACAACGCCGTGGCGGATGACTGGGTCGGGATCACGCCGGGAACCGACGGGCTTTTCATCCTCGCGCTGGTGCATGAACTCCTGCGTGCCGGCAAGATCGATCTTGATTATCTGGCGCGCTACACAAACGCGCCGGTGCTGGTGAATGGCGATGCAGGCTCGCCCGAATACGGGCTCTTGATGCGCGATGCGGCGGGCAAGGCGCTGGTGATCGATCGCGCAACCGGTGATCTGGCACCTTTTGACCAGCCGGGCGTGCGCCCCGATCTGCACGCCACCCATACCGCGGGCGGCGTCACCCATCGCCCGGTCATGCATCTTCTGGCCGAGCGCTATCTCGATGCGCAATACGCCCCCGAAGCGGTGGCCGAACGCTGCGGGGTGGCGCCCGGTAAAATTCGCGCCATCGCCGCCGAGCTTGCCCGTGTCGCCTTCGAAGAAGAGATCACGCTGGCGCGGGAATGGACGGATTTTCGCGGCGAGACGCATCAGAGCATGACGGGTCGCCCGGTCAGCTTCCATGCCATGCGCGGGATCAGTGCTCATTCCAACGGGTTCCAGACCTGCCGCGCGCTGCACATGCTGCAGATCCTTCTCGGCAGTGTCGAGGTGCCCGGGGGCTTTCGCTTCAAGCCCCCCTATCCCAAACCCTCGGGCATCCACCCCACCCCGCATTGCAAGGTGACCCCGGGCAAGCCGCTCGACGGCCCGCATCTGGGCTTCGTGCACGGGCCCGATGATCTCGCCCTGCGCGAGGATGGCACGCCCGCGCGCATCGACAAGGCCTTCACATGGGAAAACCCGATGTCTGCGCATGGGCTGATGCATATGGTGATCTCCAATGCCCATGCGGGCGATCCGTACCGCATCGATACGCTTTTCATGTACATGGCCAACATGTCGTGGAATTCCTCGATGAACACGCGCGGCGTGATGGAGATGCTGACCGACAAGGATGAAAGCGGCGAGTATGTGATCCCGCGGATCATCTATTCGGATGCCTACAGCTCCGAGATGGTGGCCTATGCCGATCTCGTTCTGCCCGACACGACCTATCTGGAGCGCCATGATTGCATCAGCCTGCTCGACCGTCCCATTTGCGAGGCCGATGCCGCCGCCGATGCGATCCGCTGGCCCGTGGTCGAGCCTGACCGCGATGTGCGCGGCTTTCAGACCGTGCTCATCCAATTGGCCAACAAGCTGCGCCTGCCCGGCTTCACGAATGAGGATGGCCGCCCGAAATATACCGACTACGCCGATTACATCGTCAATCACGAGCGCAAGCCCGGCATCGGCCCGCTCGCCGGCTGGCGACAGGGTGAGGCGGGGCCCGCCCATGGCCGCGGCGCGCCTAACCCGGCACAGCTCGAACAGTACATCGCCAATGGCGGCTTCTGTGTGAAACACATCCCCGAAACCTGCGTCTACATGAAACCCTGGAACATGGGCTATCAGGCCTGGGCGGTGGAGACGGGCCTCTATGACAGCCCCCAGCCCTATCTCTTCGATCTCTATGTCGAGCCCCTGCGCCGGTTCCAGCTCGCCGCCGAAGGCCATGGTGAGCGCCAGCCCCCGGATCATCTGCGCGCGCAGATCAGGGCCACGATGGACCCGCTGCCGGTCTGGTATCCCCCGTTTGAAGACAGCCATGTGGACGCGCAGGAATTCCCCGTTCACGCGCTCACCCAGCGCCCCATGGCCATGTATCATTCCTGGGGCACGCAGAACGCCTGGCTCCGCCAGATCCACGGGCACAACCCGCTCTACCTGCCCACAAGGCTGATGCAGGCGCATGACCTGCGCGAAGGCGACTGGGCGCGCGTGACCTCGGCGCACGGCACCATCACCGTACCCGTGGCCCATATGGCCGCGCTCAACGAAAACACGGTCTGGACATGGAATGCCATCGGCAAGCGCAAGGGTGCCTGGGCGCTCAGCGAAGACGCCCCGGAGGCCACCCGCGGCTTTCTGCTCAACCACCTCATTCACGAGCTTCTGCCCCCCCGTGGTGACGGCCTGCGCTGGGCCAACAGTGACCCGATCACCGGTCAGGCCGCATGGTTCGACCTGCGCGTGAAGATCGAAAAGTCCGCCCCCCCACCGGAATCACAACCCGCCTTCCCGCCAATCGACTCTGCCGTAGGCGAGGCGCCGGGTGATCTTGCCTGGAAGGTCGGCAAATGACCCCGCTTCTTCTTGGCAGAAAAACCCCGGGGGAATTGCCGCTTGCGGCAATGGGGGCAGCGCCCCCTCTACATGCAAGAAGGGAGATGCGCCCATGACAACCTTGCCTGAAACCACAGACAAGAAGCTCGGCCTCGTGATCGATCTTGACACCTGTGTGGGCTGCCATGCCTGCGTCATTTCCTGCAAGGGCTGGAACACCGAGAATTACGGCGCGCCGCTTTCGGATCAGGACGCTTGGGGCGCAAGCCCCAGCGGCACCTTTCTCAACCGCGTGCATTCCTACGAGATCCAGCCCGAAGCGGGTGCGGCGCAGCTTGTCCATTTCCCCAAATCCTGCCTGCATTGCGAGGATGCACCCTGCGTCACGGTCTGCCCCACGGGGGCCAGCTACAAGCGTGCGGAAGACGGGATCGTGCTCGTCAATGAAAGCCATTGCATCGGTTGCGGGCTTTGCGCCTGGGCCTGCCCTTATGGCGCGCGCGAGATGGACCATGCCGAAGGGGTGATGAAGAAATGCACCCTCTGCGTGGACCGCATCTACAATGAAAACCTCCCCGAGATCGACCGCGAGCCCGTCTGCGTGCGCACCTGCCCCGCAGGCGCGCGGCATTTCGGCGACCTGGGCGATCCCGACAGCGCCGTGAGCCAGTTGGTGGCCGAGCGTGGCGGGGTCGATCTGATGCCCGAACAGGGCACCAAACCGGTCAACAAATACCTGCCCCCGCGCCAGAAGGATGAGCTGGGCACAACCGGCATGCACGCCCCGCGCCTCGATCCGGTGATCGAAGATGCCGGCGGCTTTCTGGGCTGGCTCGACAAGGCGCTGGATCGCCTGCCGGGTGGCGCCGGGTCTGCCTCCGATTCCGAGACGCGCTGATGCACCCGGCCCCGTCGGTCATTATCTTCACCACCCTGTCGGGGCTTGGCTTCGGTCTGCTCTTCTGGCTCGGGCTGGGCCTGCCCGCCGTGACCGGCTGGACAGCCTTCGCCTTCTTCGCCATCGCCTTCGGGCTGGCGGTGGGCGGGCTTGTCGCATCCACCTTTCATCTGGGCCACCCCGAGCGCGCGCTGAAGGCCTTTACACAGTGGCGCAGCTCATGGCTCAGCCGCGAAGCGGTCGTATCAGTTGCGGCGCTCTGCCTGATGGGGCTTTACGCGCTGGGCGCGGTCTTCTTCGCGGCAAGCTGGACGCTCCCGGGCTGGCTGGGCGCGCTCGGCGCGCTGGGCGTCGTCTTCACCACCTCGATGATCTATGCGCAACTCAGGACAGTGCCGCGCTGGCACACGGCGCTCACCCCGGCGCTCTTTCTGGCGATCAGCCTCGCTGGCGGGGCCTTGCTTGCCGGGCAGGTGAGTTTTGCGCTCGCGCTGTTGCCGCTGGCGGGTGTCCTTCAGGTGCTGTGGTGGCTCAGAGGCGACGGCGCCTTCGCCGCCAGCGGCACGGACATGGCAAGCGCCACCGGTCTGGGTGATATCGGCGCGGTCCGCGCGTTCGAGCCACCGCATACCGGAAGCAACTATCTCCTGCGCGAGTTTGTCCATGTGGTGGGGCGCAAGCACAGCCTGCGCCTGCGGGGGATCGCGCTCGGGCTGGGCTATGTCCTCCCGATCATCCTGCTGCTTGTGCCGTTCAGCCATCTGCTGGGCCTTCTGGCGGTGATCAGCCATGCGACCGGCATTGCCGCCTCGCGGTGGCTTTTCTTTGCCGAGGCCGAGCATGTGGTCGGGCTCTATTACGGCAAGCGTTGAACCCTCAGGACCATTCGTCGGAAACAGGCTTGTTCCTGTTCGCCCAGAAGCGTTTCCAACGCACATATATGCCCCAGAACAAGGCGGCCAGAAAGATCAGGATCGCGATGCTGACCCAGCTGATCATCCGTTCATCCGGGCTGTCGACCCGTCTTACCGAGATGGCATTGGGATAGATCGACAGGAATTCGTTGCGCCAGCCATAGCGCTTGATTGCCACCCATGTCGGTGCCGCGGATGTCGAGCGCAGATCAGCCGCGCGCGCCTGAAGGTTCGAGGTGTTGAACTTGAAATAGGGGGGCCAGCCCCAGCCGGTATCTTCATTGCGATACACCATCACCCGGTCATTGGGACGCACGCTCTGGATGAAGAATACATCCCTGTTGGTCCTGCCATCCGCATGCCCGGTTCCCGCGTTGGCCCAGAATATCGCGTTTTCACCGAAATCTATCCGTTGTTCGTAGGTGTCGGTGATCCGGACGACATCGTAGCGGGGCAGGGTGTAGTGCAGAAACGACAGAAGGAGTATCCAGAACACCCCCCAGAATCCCCATTTGACATAGAACATGACCCGTTCCCTTTCTTGCGCGGTCCGACAATGGCACGATCAGCGCGCCGGTCATCCCTCTTTCGGTTTATCAAGCCTGAGCGCCGGAAACGCAACAGAACAGGCAGCGCCGGCCAGTGGACAGCCCCGTATCGCGCGCGACCCCGCTTCGCGCCGGGTGGCCACCCGGCCCGAAGCACGCTCCAGCAAGAGAGCAGGAGCAGTGAAGATCATGGAGACAAGCGCCCGCCTGCCCACATGGCGGGCGCTTCGCTTCCCGCCTCGGTCGGCCGTCGCCATCATTGCGTCATTCAAGCCGAGGCATGAAGGGGGGTTTCGATTGATCCGCCCTGATCAGCTGACACTCTATCGAATCTGCACGGTGACGCGCGCGGTGCGCCCCTGCGCGTCGATCACGGCAAGATCGGAAAACCCCGCGCCGGGTGCTGGAAGGGTTGTCTCGCGCCGGTATTCGCCCAGCCGCACAGGCACACCATTGGCCAGCCATGTGAAAGGCGGTTTGCCATCACGCAGTTTCACCGGAAGGCTGTCCGCCGCTTGCAGGACCGCGCCGTCAGGCGGGAAGATCAGCTTCGGTGCGTCCGAAGGGGCCTCGAAGAGCGCATTGCGCCCGATGAAACGCTGGAGCGGTCGCGGCAACTCGGCGATGGTCAGGATCAATGTTTCGGGCGGGGGCGGCCCCAGCGGATCAGCCTGCGGCTTGAGGCGCTGGAACGCCTCGAAGAGGATCGGCGCGGCAAAATCGCCGCCGAAAGCTCCCGGGACCGGCGTGCCATCGGGCCGCCCGACCCAGACGCCGGCGACATGCCGTCCGTCATACCCCACAGCCCAGGCATCGCGATACCCGTAGGAGGTGCCGGTCTTGTAGGCCAGCCGCCACTCGGGCGCACCCTGCGGCGGGGCGAGCGAGGCAAGAATATCGCCCACATGCCAGGCGGCTGCGCGCCCCAGCACCTCTGAACCGGGAGACGTGCCCTCTCCGGCCTGCCAGTGCAGGGCGCGCGCCTGCCCGCCCTGGGCCAGCATGGCGTAAAGCTGCACCAGTTCGTTGAGCGACACGCCGACACCGCCCAGCGCCACAGCCAGCCCCGCCTGATCGCCGGGCAGTTGCGGCTCGGCTCCGGCGCGGCGCATCACGCTCATCAGATGGGCCGGGCCGATCTCGTTCAGGAGCAGCACCACGGGGATGTTGAGCGACAGGCGCAGCGCCTCGGCTACGGGCAATTCACCCCGGAAAGCACCGTCGAAATTCTGTGGTGCATAGCCCTCGAAGGCGACAGGCCGATCATTGATCACCGTTTGCGGGTGCGCAAGCCCGCGGTCAAACCCGATGGCATAGACCAGAGGCTTGAGGGTGGAGCCCGGGGAGCGCTTGGCCCGCGTCATGTCCACAAATCCCTGCGTGGCGCGGGCCGTGCCATAGCTGCCTGAGCCGACGCTGCCCAGCACCTCACCGGTCCCGTGATCGGCCACGACGATGGCGATGGAAAGCTCTTCGGGCAGGCGGCTGAGGGAGGTCGTCGCCAGCGCCTCGAGCCGCGCCTGCAAACCCGCGTCCAGCGTCAGGTCATGGCGGAGTTGCCTGGGCCTCTCTGCGCGCAGAAGATCCCCAAGATGCGGCGCCAGTGCCGGGAAGGGGCGGCGCGCGGCTGGCACCGGCTCGGAGAGGGCGGCGCGCGCTTCCTCATCGCTCAGCACGCCTGCGTGCCGCATGCGCTGCAGGACGCGTTCGCGCGCATCCGTCGCTCTTGCATGATGTCGGTCGGGGCGGCGTGTCTCGGGCGATTGCGGCAAGGCCACGAGAAGGGCTGCCTCCGCCGGGGTCAGGCGTGTGGGCTCCTTTCCGAACCATGCCAGCGCTGCCGCGCGAACCCCTTCGAGATTGCCGCCATAGGGCGCATGGGTCAGGTAAAGTTCGAGGATCTGTTCCTTGCTCAGATGCCGCTCCAGCGCCAGCGCCACGCGCATCTGGCGCAGTTTGCCGTCGATCTGTCCTGTGCCGCTTTCCTCCAGCAGGCGGGCCACCTGCATCGTGAGGGTCGAGGCACCCGATACCACCTGCCCGTATCGGACCATCTGAACTCCTGCCCGCAAGAGCGCCAGCGGGTCCACCCCGGCATGGCGGTGAAAGCGCCGGTCCTCATAGGCGATGAGCATGTCGAGAAAGCCCGCATCCACCTGATCGGGGCGCACGCCCATCCGCCAGCGCCCATCGGCCACGGTGTAGACCCTGAGCAGCGCCCCCTCCCGGTCGCGCATCTCGATGGATTGCTCCGAGAGTAGCGGCGGAAGGTTCGTGGCGTCGACCCAGGCATCGAAACGGTCGCGCGCAAGGCCCGTCAGGAAGAGCAGGCCGACCAGGCAGAGCAGCCAGTGATGCGCGCGCATCGCCGGGGGCCTATTGCGGTGTCACCTGCATCTGGCCGGTATCGGTCCAGGCGCGGTAGGCGGGGCGATACATATCCTCCACAATTGCGGCGGGGTGGTGATAGCGCCCCGGCGCCACGGCGCGCACGATATAGGCCAGATCAAAGCTCTGATCCGAGCGCCAGTCCACCGCCGCAAGGAAGCGATCGGACCGTGCCTCGCTATATTCGGCCTCCGCCGTGTTCAGCCAGTCCAGCGCGCGGATATCGCCACTGCGCAACAGGTTCGGATTGTCGATCTCCAGCCCCGCCGGCAACGGATCATCGATCATCAGGCGCGCCTCGCCGCCCTCGAAAGGGGTGATGCGCAGCACGGTGACAAGGCGCGTGCCCGTGCTGACGGTGGCGATGTCCACGGGTGTGCCCTCCATGTCGTAATAGCTGCGCGAAAGGCTGTAGCCATAGCCGCCGGCCGCCTCGGGCACTTGCGGAATCCCCTGGGTGGTCAGCGTGACATCCAGCGGCGCGCCGGATGTGTTGGCGATCTCATGGCTGCGCAGCCCCCGCTGGTCGAAGCGATGCACGAATGGTCCCGAGACCGCCGCGCCGTCGAGCGTGAGGGTGCGCGCGCCCTCGTCCGCCATCAGGGCGGCCACCGCCATCAGAGCCGCCGATTGTTCCTGCGGTGACATATGCGGCCCCGGCAAGGTGAGCGTATCGGCCAGCGACGTGGTGTTCACCACGGCGCTGCCCGCCTCGGCTGCGAGGGCCAGAACGCCCGCCCGGTCGCGGTAGCGCGTGCCGTAATCCACCCGCCAGAGCGGGGGTTCATCGGCGGTGGGCGCTGCGTCGATCACCCGCATCGCCTGCGTGAACATCCGGTCGGCTCGGGTCTGATCGCCATAGGCGGCCAATGCGGCACCCAGTTGCGCGGCGGCCAGCGGTGTGGCGAAGGCTTCGGCCTTCACATCGGCGTAATAGCGCAGATCGCCCATGCGCGCAGCCCCTTCCCGGGCCAGTACGAGGAGCGCATAGGCGATATCCTCGCCGCCCTCGTCGAAATCGGGGGCGTAATTCACCCGGTTGCGCAGGTTGTCCATGGCCATGGCGAAGGCCTGATCCGGCACCGCATGGCCCTTGTCGCGGGCGCGGGACAGAAAGTCCGACACATAGGCATCAAGCCAGAAATCGCCCGATCCCGCCTGCCAGAGGCCGAAGCTGCCATTGCTCGCCTGCCGGGTCAGCACCTGCGCGATGGCTTCGTCGATGCGCTGCGACACCCGCGCCGCGCTCCCCAGCCCCAGCGCCTCTGCCACCTGCTCATGATAGAGCAGCGGCAGTGCCTGCGAGGTTACCTGCTCGGTGCAGCCATAGGGATAGCGGTCGAGCGCGCTGAGCAGGCCGGGCGCATCCAGCTTCGAGAGCGGCCCGGCCGAGATGAACGCGGTGCCGTCCCGAAGCCCGGCGAAGATGTTGTCATCGAGGCTGAGTGCCTCGCCCGGTGCGAGGGTGAGCCGCCTTGTCCGCGAGGTGGGCGGATCATTGGCGCGCACGCCCAGCGTGAGGGCTTTCGTCAGTTGCTGACCGTCGGGTGTGGTGAGGGCGACGCGCAAGGCGTGATCGCCGGTGTCACCCGCGGTGACAGGCAGCCTGATGACATGCGTCTCGCCTTCTGCCAGATCGAAGCCGCTGGGCGCCGGTTCGCTCAGGGTGAGGCCCGTTGCGCTCACATCAAGGCCGATCCGCCCCGCCGGCCCTTCGGCATGGACGATTTCAAGCAGCAATTCGCTCGTGTCACCGGGGGCGAGAAAGCGCGGCAGTGTTGCCGTCACCACGACCGGATCGCGCACCACCACGTCGCGGGCGGCCTGACCCACGGCGCGGGGTGACCATGCCATGGCCATCAGGCGCACGGTGCCGTTGAAATCAGGCAGATCGAAGCGCGCCTGCGCCGTGCCGTCGGAGGCCAGTTCGACCGGACCGGTGAAGAAGGCCACCAGTTCCTCGGTCGGGGGCGGTGACAGCCGGTCGCGGCTTGACCCGAGATCGCCGCCCGAGCGGACCTGGCCCTGCGCGCCGGTCATGCCATCGATGAGCCGCCCGTACAGATCGCGGATCTCCACGCCGAGGCGGCGCTGGCCGAAATAATGCGCCGATGGATCGGGGCTTTCGAAGCCGGTGAGGTTGAGAATGCCGAGATCAACGGCGGCGAGGGTGACATAGCCCGTTTCACCCTCGGCCAGACCGTCCACGCTGACCACCGTATCGAGTGGCTTGCGCGGCGCGGTCAGGTCCGGTGCATCGATCTCGACACTGAGTTGCCTCGTGCCCGGATCGATCCTTGCATAGGCAAGACCCAGGGCGCGCGCCGGGCTCTGGCCTGCCGCCACATCCATCGGGCGGATGACCTGTGCGCTCACGTAAGCCCCTGCCCCCCAGGCCTCTGTGACCGCAAGCGGGATCAGGTTCTCGCCTTCCGTCACCTCGACGGCCTGCATGTCGATTACCCGGTTGGACATGACGGTGATGAGCGCTGTGCCCGCATGACGCGGCACGATGCGCAGATGCGCCGTCTCGCCGCTTCGGTAATCCTCCCGATCGAGCGACAACTCAAGCTTGTCGGGTGTGCGCGAGGCATCGGCGGGTGCGTACCACCCGGCCTGAAAGCCGGTGGAAGCAGCTACGTAAGCGCCGTCGATCCGCTCCACTTCCAACTCGTAATTGCCCCAGTCCACGGGGGCGGCGATGCTCAGCGGTTCGCCGGTCAGTTCGGCGGTGCCGGTGGCGACACGGCTGCGCGAGGTGACGGGTTCCCAATACCAGTTGCCATATTGCTGATACCATTGGTAGCGCGTCTCGACACGGTTGACGCTCCAGCGGATATTCATGGGCGTGGGCGCAAGCTCGGTGTTGATGCCGATCACATCGAAACGGGCCTGCGCGCCTTCGGGCAGCGTCCCGTCGAAATCGGGTCTGATCCCGATCATGTCACCCGAGGGGGCCAGTGCGCGGGTGATCTGGCGTTCAACCGGGCGGCCGGAGCCTTCGCGCACCGAAAGGGTGATCTGCGCCTCATAGGGGCGGTCCTGCTGTTCGGCCTCGGGCAGGGTTATGGGCAGAAGAAGCTGACCATCGGCATCGGTCCGCCCGCCATCGGCATAGGCCGTGGGGCTCGGGACATATTCGTCATGGCGGCCGAAGACATAGCCGGGAAAGCCCTCGAGCCGGCGCAGAGGTTCCAGCTTTGCCGTGCCGCTGACCTGCAGCCCGGCCCCGGGCGCACCGAAGAGATAGCGCGCTTCCACGCTGATGGGGGCCGTGTCACCGGGGCGGATCGGGCCATCCGGCAGCGACATCCGGAAATCGATCCGCTCGGGCAGAAAATCTTCGACAAGCACCTGCCTGCTGGCCAGCGGCGGCGCGTCAAGATCGGCCTTGATGGCAAGCCGCCAACTGCCGCGCGGGGCGGAATTACCGATGGGCAGGGCAAAGACATGGCCGCCGGCCGCGTCTTTTGTGGAGAGGTGACGGGAATATTCCACACCGTCGGGGCGCATCAGGATCGCGGTCAGCGGCAGGCCGGGGATCGCCTCTGCCAGGCTGTCCCGCGCGAGGGCTGCCGCGTGGATCACCTCGCCTGCGCGATAGGCACCCCGGTCGGTGCTCAGAAAGACATCGACGGGTGGCGCCGCCTCCCGCCCCTCGACACCGCGATCCGACAGATCGAAGGCAGGGTCCGTGAGCGACAGGAAGGTCATATCCTCATCACCCGCCTCCGCCAACACCAGCGCCGGTGCGGATGCTCCGGTGCCGCGGACAAGGCCCGGCGCGAAAAGAGCATGCCCCTCGGCATCGGTTTCGGCGATTGCCAGCTCCCGGTTGGCGCGGCTCAGCAAGGTCAGCTTCACGCCTTCCAGCGCGGCTGCATCGCCGAGGCCGCGAACGAAGACATGCAGACCATCCGTGCCCTTGAGCGTGGTCAGGCCCAGATCGCTCAGCACGAACCACTGCGTGGCCCCCGGATCTTCATAGAGGCTGAGCCCCTCTATCCGGGCGGTGAGCGCATAGAGCCCCGGTTCCTGATCCGTCAGAACATCGCCCAGCGGCAGTCTTGTGGTCATGGTCTGGTTCAGCTCGTTGGCGACATCGCCCGTGCCGCGCCAGACCTCCTCGGCGATCTCGTTGGAGAAATCGTCAAGCTGGTACTGGCTCAGAGGCCGTCCGAAATAGCCCGTTTGCAGGGTGCGCATCAGGTTGCGATCACTCACCCGGCGCAACACCAGCTCGACCGTGTCGAGATTGACCGTTTCGATGGGCAGCGCCGCATCCGCCGCCTTGGGCAGCACATAGGCGCGCCCCGCAAAGCTCACCTTCGGGGCGCGGTCGCGCACATAGAGCGTGATCTCTGTATCTCGGATCAGTGTCTCGCCACTGGCTGCGGGCAAACCGGCGCGAAAGGTGATGGTGTAGCGCGCGCCGTGGCGGACGCCGTCCACGCAGATCTGACTGTCGCGCGCCTCCACCGCCAAGCCGCCATCGGGGACGCGCACAAAGGGCGCATAGTCCTGCCCGGCCTTGATCAGCGGCTCGGAGAACTCCGCACAGATCCGTGGGGCTTCCGCTTCGTTCTCCGCGCGGTGGCCGATGAGGCGGAAGCCATATTTCGGGATGGCCTGTTCCAGCGCTGCCATGACATCGGCCCGGGGCTGGATGCTTTCGGCCAGCCTGAGGGCATGAAGCATGTCCCGGCCGCGGCGCGCGTCCTCCAGCGCGGGGGCCATGACCAGCAGGGCATTCACGCGCTCCGGCGCGGTCGCGGCGCGCAGATATGCGTTGACCGAAGCGTCAAGGGCCTGCGCGTTGAGGCGGCGCTGTTCCGCGCCATTTTCGCTGCGGATCGCGGCGGAAAGACGTGCATATTCGGCCCAATCCCCGGACGCATCGGTCAGAGCGGCCAGCGCACCGGTCCAGCGCATCGCGTTCAGCCAGTCCTGCGCGCGGGTGCGTGCGGTGGCAGCCTCAAGCAGCGCCTCGGCGGTATATTGACCGCCGGGATGACGCCGCGAGATGTCGCGGGCAAGGCCGGTCGCCCGGGCGATATCGCTGTCACCCAGAAAGTCGAGCTCGGTTCGCCGCGCATCCGCATTGGCCAGCACCGAAGGCTCCGTGGCCAGTATTTCGGCCGAGATTGCGCCATCAAAGGGCCTGCGTTCGGTTACCGCGGATTTGGGGAAACAGGCACTGGAGCGTGTGTTGAACGTATAGGCCATGCAGGCGGGGTTGCCCAGACAGGCCGCCTCGCAGGCCTCGCGGGTGGTGTCGAAGAGCGGCTGCAGGTCCGAGCCGTAGAAGTCGATATCCGAGGTGATCACCTGCCGGCGGTCCGGCACCGGGCTCTCGGCCAGGGCCTGCGTGGCAAAGAACGACATTAGGATCACTGTGGGAAAATGACGGAGCATGATGGCGGCCTCCTCGTTTGAGAAATATCGTGCCATGCGGCGCGAGGTGTGGCAAGGCCTCTGTCATGGGCCAGGCCGGTCGGTGCATGGAGCTGGGCGTAGGGTGTTCCTTGCCCGGGCTGCCTGCTGAAACCGGCGCGATAGGGTCTTTTCAAGGAAAGCGCATTCAGGGCACGCAGGCACCGCTTAACCGTCTCTTCACCACAATGTCGGATTGTCTCTTGCAACGATTGATCGAGCGTGGTGGAGCGCCCCGGATGAGCCTTGCCAACAAATTGTCGGAGGAGCGCCGCGCGCGGCTGGCGGCAGAGCGCCTGCTGGAGCAAAAACAGGCCGAACTTCATGCCGCCAATCGCAAGCTGGGCAAACACGCGCAGGCACTGTCTCACGAGATCGTCGAGACGCGGGCCGAGGTTGCCACATTCCGCACCGAGGTGGAAACGGTCCGAACCGAGAATGAACGTGTGAGATCGGACCTCAACGAGGCCAACCAGAAGGTGGAATTGCTGGAACGGCGCCTGTGGCATTCGATCCAGACCATTCAGGACGGGTTTGCCTTCTTCGATTCCGACAGCCGGATGATCGCTGCGAACGAAGCATGGCTGGCGCTGTTCGATGGGCTGGAAGAGGTGCGCCCGGGCATCAGCTATGTCGAGATCCTGCAATTCGCCACCGAAGAGGGAATTGTTGATATCGGTGATCTGACACCGGTGGCATGGCGGGAGAAGATGCTCGATCGCTGGCAGAGCCCGAAGCCCGAGCCCGTGATCATCCGGCTCTGGAACGAATCCTACATCAAGATTTTCGATCAGCGTGGCCATGATGGTGATGTCGTCTCGCTGGCCATGAACATCACCAGCACGGTACGCTACGAGGAGCGCCTCAAGCAGGAGCGCCGCAATGCCGAAGCGGCAAGCCGCGCGAAATCTTCCTTTCTTGCCAATATGAGCCACGAAATCCGCACGCCGATGAACGGTGTCATCGGGATGGTGGACCTGCTCAAGGAGACGGGCCTCAACGAAGAGCAGATGCTCTATGCCGACACGATCAGAAACTCCGGCGAAAGCCTTGTGGTGATCATCAACGACATTCTCGACTACTCGAAGATCGAGGCCGACAAGCTCGTCTTGCATGAGGAACCGTTCGACCTGGAACGGACCATCCAGGAATTGATCACGCTGATGCAGCCGACGGCGCGGGAAAAGAATATCGATCTCTTGCTGGATTATGATCTTTTCCTGCCGGATCTTGTCATCGGGGATCGAGGGCGCATCCGGCAGGTGATCACCAATCTTCTGGGGAACGCCCTGAAATTCACCGAGACCGGTCATGTGCTGGTCCGTGTGGTCGGTGTGCAATGGCAGGATGGTGATGAAGCGGAGGGGCAGAGAGGTGCGGCATCCCGCCTGCACGTGGTCATCGAAGATACGGGCATCGGCATTCCACAGGACAAGATCAGGCATGTGTTCGGTGAGTTCAATCAGGTCGATGATGCACGGAATCGCAAATATGAGGGCACCGGGCTCGGCCTTGCCATCTGCGAAAAACTGATCCGCCTGATGGGCGGCGAGATCTGGGTCGAATCGGAGCTCGACAAGGGTTCCTCATTCGGCTTCGCCTTGCCGCTTGTTGCCGTGCCCGATGAGCAGGTGCCGGTGGCACGACATCCCGGCGGCGTGAGATCGGCGCTCGTTGTCGAGCCTCCGGGGCTGTCGCGCGATATACTGGGCAAGCAGCTTGAGCACTTCGGTGTGCGCACGGCTTTCTGCGCGTCGGGCAGGGAGGCGTTGCAATGGATGGAAGAGCATCCACCAGCCGATCTGGTGATCGCCGACCATCAATCGGACGGGATGGACGGGATCGAACTGGCGGGGGCGATGCGTGAACGCGGTGTGCAGACACCTGTCATCGTGCTGAGCACAAACGTGGCGAACGCGGCGCAGAGCCCCGGGTTCGAACATGTTCACAAGGTGCTGCCAAAACCCACCCCCCGGCAGAAGCTGTTGCGGGAAATGGCTGCCCTGCCGCATTCCGCCCCCAAGATGCCTGAAGACGAGGCCCGGCCGCCGGACGTTCGCGAGCGTCAGATCCGGGTGCTGGCGGCGGAAGACAACAAGACCAATCGCCTCGTCTT